>NZ_JFJV02000102.1:50346-192143 GCF_000611145.1 Cupriavidus sp. SK-3
CGGCCGCAAAGCCAGCCACCGGCAAGGGCGCCAGGAATGCCGCCAAGGCCGAGCCGGCACCGGCCGGCAACACGGTCGGCAAATGGTTTGGCGGCCTGTGGGCCAGTGTGCGCGACGAGCTGATGCAGGTTATCCGCATCCGGCGCGTGGACGATGCCCAGGCCTTGCTGCTGACCGGCGACCAGGGCTGGTTCCTGCGCGAGAACGTCAAGCTGCGCCTGCTCAATGCGCGGCTGGCGCTGCTGTCGCGCAACGAGCCGGTGTTCCGCAATGACCTGGCGGCCGCGCAAGCCATGCTGGGGCGCTATTTCGACACCAAGTCGCGCCGCGTGCAGGCCGCGCTGACCCTGCTCAAGCAGGCCCAGGCTGGTGCCGTCACGGTGCAGTTGCCGACCATGGCGGAAAGCCTCGGCGCGCTGCAGGCGCTCAAGAAGGAGTAGCGCATGCGGCTTCTTTTCTGGGTGGCTATCCTGTTTGGCGGCGCGGTCGGGCTGGCGCTGTTCACGCAATTCAACCAAAGCAACGTGGTCCTGTTCTACCCGCCTTACCGGGTCGAACTCTCGCTGAACCTGGCACTGGCGCTGCTGCTGCTGACGTTCTTCGTGGTCTGGACCATCCTCACCACCGTGCGGCACCTGTCCGAGATGCCGGCGCGCGCCGCCGCGTATCGCGAGCGCAGCCGCATGAACCGGGCGCAGGCCGCCTTGCGCGAGGCGATCGAGAACCTCTTCGCCGGCCGTTTCGCCCGCGCCGAACGCACCGCGCGTGAAGCCCAGGCCTGGCCCGAGCAGGCTCAGACCGCGGCGCTGATCGGCGCGCGCGCGGCACACCGCATGCAGGAAACCGAGCGGCGCGATGCCTGGATGGCGCAGGTGACCGATCCCGAGCGCGAACAGGCGCGGCTGGTGTCGATGGCCGAGTTGCTGGTCGACGCGCGCGATGCCGACGGCGCGCTGGAAACCATCGCCCAACTGCAGGCGCAGGGCGCGCGCCAGATCCACGTGCAGCGTATCGCGCTGCGGGCTCACCAGCACCTGAAGAACTGGACCGAAGTCCTGCGCCTGGCGCGCTCGCTGGAAAAGCGCAATGCGCTGCATCCGGTGCTGGCGCTGCGCCTCAAGCAGATGGCCTGCGAAGCCCTGCTGGAAGAGCGCCGCCACGACAGCGACGCGCTGCATGACTTCTGGCGCTCGCTCTCGACCGATGAACGCCGTGCGGCCCGCATCGCCGAACCCGCGGCGCGCTATTTCGCCGCGCTGGGCCGGCAGGATGAGGCGCGCAAGATTGTGGAGGATGCGCTCAAGGTCAACTGGGATAGCCGGCTGGTATTGCGCTATGCGGAGTGCGCCGAGCCGGGACGCGCGCTGCCGCAGATCCAGCAGGCGGAGAAATGGCTGGCGCAGCATCCGGTTGATGCGGACCTTTACTTCACGCTGGGTGTGCTTTGCCTTGGAGAGAAGCTGTGGGGCAAGGCGCAGTCGAGTTTTGAGCGGGCGCTGCGCTATGCGGATGTGGATTCGCAGCGCAGGCTGCGGGTCCGGGCGCATCTGGCGCTGGCCAAGATGTTTGAGGAAACCGAGCGGCCCGACGAGGCGCAGAAGCACTATCGGGAGAGTGCGATCCTGGCGGCGTGAGCGTTTGGCTGGGGGGCTCCTCTCTCCCCCTGAGGGGAGCGGGAGAGACCGCCGCCGTCATGGCAGATGGTTTTGGCCCAGCCGGTCGGCTTCGTTCCGCGTCTCGGTTTTTTCAGGCCGGCCCAATCCTGGCCGTCTCCTTCACCACCGCATACCGCGCCAATGTCTCCTTCCGGGCAACGTCATGCTGGACGATGGGCCGCGGGTAGTGTTCACCGAGCCTGACTCCGGCCGCCAGCAGCACGTCCTCCGAAGCCGTCCACGGCGCATGTATGTACTTGTCCGGCAACCGCGCCAGTTGCGGCAGGTACTTCCGGATAAACCGTCCCTGCGGATCGAACTTTTCCGATTGCGTGGTCGGGTTGAAGATCCGGAAGTAGGGCTGGGCATCGCAGCCCGTGGACGCGGCCCACTGCCAGCCGCCATTGTTCGCCGAGAAATCGAAGTCGTTCAGCTGGTCGGCAAAGTACTGCTCCCCTCGCCGCCAGTCCACGCCCAGATCCTTGACCAGGAAACTCGCCACCACCATCCGCAGCCGGTTGTGCATGTAACCGCTTTGCCGGATCTGCAGCATGGCCGCATCCACCAGCGGATAGCCGGTCCGTGCGTCGCACCAGGCCTGGAAATAGCGCTCGCCGGTCTCGCCGCCGAGCCAGCGGATGGCGTCGTAGGCGGCGTGGAAGGCATGGCCCGCGGCAACGCGAGGATGGTGGTGCAGGATCATGAAATAAAAATCCCGCCAGATCAGTTCCGACAGCCAGGTAGCGGCGCCCGCGCTTTCCGCGCCGCCGCGCAGCATGGCGGCGTGGGCGGCGCGGGCCAGCGTCCGGATCGACAGGGTGCCAAAGCGCAGGTGGACCGACAGGTAGCTCGGGCCGCGCAGGGCGGGGAAGTCGCGCCGGCGCGCGTAGTCGCCCATGCGGCCGCAGAACTCGTCGAATAGCGCGTGGGCGCCGGCGCTGCCGGCGGGCATGGCGATCTCGGCGAGGTTGGAGGGAGCGAATCCCAGAGACGCCAGTGCAGGCAGCGGCCGCGCATACGGCCGGGGTACGGGAGCCAGCGTTTTCAGATATGGCTCGACCGGATAGGGCTTGAGGTCGAACGGCAGCAGCGCCTTGAGCCAGGCGTTCTTGTAGGGCGTGAATACCGAGAAGGGCTTGCCCTGGCCGGTCAGGATCTCATCCCGCTCGAAGATCACCTGATCCTTGAAGGTGAAGAAGGCGCAGGACTGGTCCGCCAGGGTTTGCCGCACCTCGGCATCGCGGGCCTGCGCGGCGGGTTCATAGTCGTGGTTGGCGAACACGGCTTCGGCGCCCAGTTCGGCGGCCAGCGCCGGAACGGCCTTGCGCGCGTGGTCGTGCAGCACGATCAGGCCGCCGCCGGCGGCGCGCAGGGCGGCATCGAGGGGTGCCAGCGAGGCGAGGATGAACTCCACCCGGCGATCGGCTGCCAGGCCGCGTGCCAGCAGCGGATCCAGGATCTCGCGGTCGAATACGAACACGCACCATACCTGGCGGCAGTGCTTGAGGGCATAATGCAGCGCCGCGTGATCGTCGGCGCGCAGGTCGCGCCGGAACCAGGCCAGCCCGCGCGCGAACCGCCGGTCGATCCGGTAGGGCTGGCGCGTATCGGCGGTGGGCGAGGGCAAGATCGGACGCTCCGGAAACGGGTGGAAGAAGCCTGTTACCCTACCATACCGGCAGGGGTGCGCCGCACCGCGGACTGCCCCCCGGCAAACCGGGCAGAGGCGCCGTTCCGGCGGCGCCGCACCAGTAATCCAGAATTCAGATATCAAGAAGCAAGCCATGGCCATGACACTCGACCGCATCCTTCAATCCCAGGGCTTCGGGACCCGCCGCTATTGTGGCGACCTGATCGGCGCCGGCCTGGTGGAGGTCGACGGCGTCCTGTGCGAGGATCCGGGCGCAAAGTTCGAAGTCGACGGACTGCGCCTGACCGTGGACGGCGAGGAGTGGATCGGCCACACCAAGGCCTACCTGCTGCTGAACAAGCCGGTGGGCTACGAATGCTCGCAACGGCCGCGCCACCATCCCAGCGTGTATAACCTGCTGCCGGTGCCGTTGCGCCAGCGCGAGGTGCAGGCGGTGGGGCGGCTGGACCAGGACACCACTGGCCTGCTGCTGCTGTCGGACGACGGCCAGTTCATCCATGCCCAGACTTCGCCCAAAAAGAAGGTACCCAAGGTCTACGAGGTGACAACAGCCGAGCCGGTCACCCAGGCTCAGGTCGATGCCCTGCTGGCGGGCGTGAAGCTGGACGACGAACCCGTGTCGATCGCTGCCGCCGCCTGCGAGGCCACCAGCGAGCGCAGCCTGCGCCTCAGCCTGACCGAAGGCAAATACCATCAGGTCAAGCGCATGGTGGCCGCGGCCGGCAACCATGTGGAAGCCCTGCACCGCAGCGCCATCGGCGGGCTCGTGCTGGAGCCGACACTGGCGCTGGGCGAGTGGCGCTGGCTCACGCCGGAAGACCTGGCCGCGCTCACGCGCAAGGAGTAGGGAAGAGGGCCGGCGGGAAAGCGCACCGGGAAGCATCGGGATGCTGCAATGCGGCATCTGCGAATCTTTTCCGGAAGGATGGCAACGATTTGATAAAATGCAGGGATGGCGACGCTGGAAGCCCCAATCAATCTCACCAATCAGTTCCTGATTGCCATGCCCGGCATGGCAGACCCGACTTTTTCGGGTTCCGTCGTCTACTTGTGCGAGCACAATGACCGCGGCGCGCTGGGCCTGGTGATCAATCGGCCTATCGACATCGATATGGCCACCTTGTTCGACAAGATCGACCTCAAGCTGGAGATCCAGCCGGTGGCGCAGCAGCCCGTCTACTTCGGCGGGCCGGTGCAGACCGAGCGGGGCTTCGTGCTGCACGATCCGGTCGGCATCTACGTCTCGTCCCTGGCCGTGCCGGGCGGACTGGAGATGACCACCTCAAAGGACGTGCTGGAGGCCGTGGCCAACGGCAGCGGCCCGCACCGCTTCCTGCTCACGCTCGGCTATGCCGGCTGGGGCGCGGGGCAGCTCGAGGAAGAACTCAGCCGCAACGGCTGGCTGACTGTCCAGGCCGATCCCGAAATCATCTTCAGCGTGCCGCCCGAGGAGCGCTTTGCCGCCGCCATCCGCCTGCTGGGCATCGATTTCACCATGCTCTCGGGCGAGGCCGGGCATGCCTGAGGCAGGGGCGGCGCCAGCGCCGCGCCCGCTGCCCACCGACGGCACCGTCCTGGCATTCGATTACGGCGAAAAAAAGATCGGCGTCGCGCTTGGCAACTTTGTCACGCGTGAGGCCCGTGCGCTTGTCATCATCCCCAACATCACCGTGGAAGGCCGCTTCGAGGCCGTGACCGCGCTCATCAAGGAATGGGCGCCGGTGCAACTGGTGGTGGGCATGCCGGTCAACCCGGACGGCACCGAGCAGCCATCGATGCGGCTCGCGCGCCGCTTCGGCAATCAGCTGCACGGCCGCTTCGGGCTGCCGGTGGAGTGGGTGGACGAGCGCTACACGTCGATCGCCGCCGAGATGGCCGGCGCCCGCAAGGGCGCGCTCGACGCCGAAGCCGCCAGCATCATCCTGCAACAGTACTTCGACCAGCATCCGCTATGACCCAGACTTCCTCTCCCGACGCCGAGGCGCTCTACCATGCGCTGCGTGACCAGGTGCAGGCCGCGCTGCCCGCCGCCGAACGCACGCAATGGTCGGTAGCCGGCATCTACTCCGGTGGCGCCTGGATTGCCGAGCGGCTCGCCGCGGACCTGCAGCTGGCGGCCCACGGCGTCATCAACGTCGCCTTCCACCGCGACGACTATGCCAAGAAGGGCCTGCATAGCCAGGCCCAGCCGACCACGCTGCCCTTCGACGTGCAGGACCGCAAGATCCTGCTGATCGACGATGTGCTGGCCACCGGCCGCACCATCCGCGCTGCCGTCAACGAATTGTTCGACTATGGCCGCCCCGCGCGCGTGGCGCTGGCGGTGCTGGTCGATCGCGGCGGACGCGAACTGCCGGCGGCCGCCGATTTCGTCGCCGCGCACGTCGACCTGCCGCCCGGTACCACGCTGGTCCTGTCGCACGAGGGTACCGGCACGGACATGCGCTTTGCCTTCGCCAACGAGTCCACCGGCAACTAAGCCCGCCCAGCCAGACACGCGCCCCGCGCCCCGGTAACGGGGCGCCAGAAACGCACGCTCCAGACCAGTCAATCGCCACCGCCCGGCCCTTTCTACCTGCCATGATCAAGACGTTCCGCAACCCGCAACTGACCAAGAACGGCGAGCTCAAGCATTTGCTTTCGATCGAGGGCTTGTCGCGCGAGATGGTCGCGCACATCCTCGACACTGCCAGCCAGTTCGTCTCGCTGTCCGACTCGGACCGCGATGTGAAGAAGGTGCCGCTGTTGCGCGGCAAAAGCGTGTTCAACCTGTTCTTCGAGAACTCCACGCGCACCCGCACCACCTTCGAGATCGCCGCCAAGCGGCTCTCGGCGGACGTGCTGAACCTGAACATCAACGCCTCGTCCACCAGCAAGGGCGAATCGCTGCTCGACACCATCAACAACCTGTCGGCGATGTCGGCCGACATGTTCGTGGTGCGCCACGCCAGTTCCGGCGCGCCCTACCTGATCGCCGAGCATGTCGCGCCGCATGTGCATGTCATCAACGCCGGCGACGGCCGTCACGCGCACCCCACGCAGGGGCTGCTCGACATGTACACCATCCGCCATTACAAGAAGGACTTCACCAACCTGACGGTCGCGATCGTGGGAGACATCCTGCACTCCCGCGTGGCGCGCTCCGACATCCATGCGCTGACCACGCTGGGCGTGCCTGAAGTGCGCGCCATCGGCCCGCGCACGCTGCTGCCCTCGGGGCTGGAGCAGATGGGTGTGCGAGTCTTCCACAATATGGAAGAGGGGCTCAAGGGCGTGGACGTGGTGATCATGCTGCGCCTGCAGAACGAGCGCATGAGCGGGGCGCTGCTGCCGTCGGCGCAGGAGTACTTCAAGGCCTACGGCCTGACGCCGGAGCGCCTGGCGCGGGCGAAGCCCAATGCCATCGTGATGCACCCCGGCCCGATGAACCGCGGCGTGGAGATCGACTCCGCCGTGGCGGATGGCCCGCAATCCGTGATTCTCAACCAGGTGACCTTCGGCATTGCGGTACGCATGGCCGTGATGGGCATCGTGGCCGGAAACCACGACTGATATCGCGACTGATAGCGCCCGGCCGACAAGGTCCAGGCAAGCCAGAACAACCGAATACAAGCCAAGCGACACGATATGAAGATCCACATCAAGGGCGGCCGCCTGATCGACCCGGCCGCGAACGTCGATGCGCAGCAAGACCTTTACATCGCCGCCGGCAAGGTCGTCGGCGTGGGCAGCGCGCCGGCGGATTTCCATGCCAACAAGACTATCGACGCCACCGGGCTGATTGTCTGCCCCGGCCTGGTCGACCTCTCCGCGCGCCTGCGCGAGCCCGGCTATGAATACAAGGCCACGCTGGAATCCGAAGTGGCGGCAGCCACCGCCGGCGGCGTGACCAGCCTGGTCTGCCCGCCCGATACCGACCCCGTGCTCGACGAGCCCGGCCTGGTCGAAATGCTCAAGTACCGCGCCCGCACGCTCAACCAGACCCACGTCTACCCGCTGGGCGCGCTGACGCTGGGCCTGAAGGGCGAGACGCTGACCGAGATGTCGCAACTGACCGAGGCCGGCTGCATCGGCTTCTCGCAGGCCGAGGCGCCGATCCGGAATACCCAGGTGCTGCTGCGCGCGCTGCAGTACGCGCAGACCTTCGGCTTCACGGTATGGCTGCGCCCGGAAGATCCCTACCTCGGGGGCGGCGTGGCCGCCAGCGGCGCGGTGGCATCGCGCCTGGGCCTGTCCGGCATGTCGGTGATTGCCGAAACGGTGCGCCTGCACACCATCTTCGAGCTGATGCGCAGCAGTGGCGCGCGCGTGCACCTGTGCCGGCTGTCCTCGGCCGCCGGCATTGAACTGGTGCGCCAGGCCAAGCGCGAAGGCCTTGCGGTGAGTTGCGACGTCAACATCCATCACGTGTCGCTGACCGACATGGATATCGGCTACTTCAACTCGCAGATGCGCTTCTCGCCGCCGCTGCGCAGCGCGCGTGATCGCGACGCCATCGTGGCAGGTCTTGCCGATGGCACCATCGACGCCCTGTGCTCGGACCACACCCCGGTGGACGACGATGAAAAACTGCTGCCCTTCGCCGAGGCCTCTCCCGGCGCCACCGGGCTGGAGCTGCTGCTGCCGCTGACGCTGCGCTGGGCCGAGGAGCACAAGGTCCCGCTGTCCAAGGCGTTGGCCCGCATCACCGCCGAACCGGCCCGCGTACTGGGCCTGGCGGCCGGCACGCTGAGCGCTGGCAGCGCGGCAGATATCTGCATCTTCCATCCCGAGCAGGAGTGGAAGGTCGAGCGGCGCGCGCTCAAGAGCCAGGGCAAGAATTCGCCGTGGCTGGGCTACGAGATGCGCGGCCGCGTGCGTGCCACGCTGGTCGGCGGCCACGTCGTCTACGAACTGCACTGAGCGTCATGCCGGGCCGAGTGGACACGGGCAAGACGATTCACGCAGGCCCGCCGGCGGGGATTGCATGATCTGGCTACGGAAAACCGCTTTGATCCTGCACCTGCTGCGCGGCCTGGTCACCTGCGCCGTGCTGTTCCCGTGGCTGGGTGTCGAGTCGCGCCAGTGGCATATCCGGCGCTGGTCGCGCCGGCTGCTGGGGATCTGCGGGGTCACGGTCGAGTTGCAGGGGCTGCAGCCTGGGCAGGCGCCGCCGCATGGCGCCATGGTGGTTTGCAACCACATTTCGTGGCTGGACATCTACGTCATCAACACTTGGCAGCCCGTGCGCTTCGTGGCCAAATCGGAAATCCGCGACTGGCCCGTGATCGGCTGGCTGTGCGCGCAGACCGGCACCATCTTTATCGAACGTGCGCGCAAGCGCGATGCGCACCGCGTACTGCATGCGATTACCGACGTGATGCTGCAGGGCGACCTGGTTTGCGTGTTTCCCGAGGGGACGACCACGGATGGCGCCAGCGTGCTGCCGTTCCACGCCAACCTGATGCAGGCGCCGATCTCGGGCGGGCTGCCGGTGCAGCCGGTCGGGTTGGCCTACCTGGATGCCGCGACCGGCCAGCCGACCGCCGCACCGGCATATATCGGCGACCTGACCCTGCTGCAGACACTTGACGCCATCTTGCGGGCGCCGCCGATCATCGCCAGGCTGTGCTTCGCGCCAGCCCTGACCGCCACCAGCGCCAGCCGGCGCGAGCTGGCCGAGGCCGCCCGGGAAGTGGTAACCCACCTGAGTCAGGGCGCGCAACAACATGCCGCCGAACTGGCGGGGCGGGTCAATGGCGGCGCCGGCAACGAACGTGCCTTCGGCGAAGTGGGTGAGGGGGCGGATTCACCCGAGCCGGCTGCCACGCCGTAAGCCAGCCCGTGCGCGGCCGCTGGCTCAGGCGAGCGGATCGCAGTATTGCGGGCAGTCCACCTGGATCAGCGAGCGCTGCGCCGGATCCGTCGCCAGCCGCGCCGCCGTGAGCTTGCCGCCCCAGACGCAGCCCGTGTCCAGCGCCATGAGGTTGGGGCGCATCACCAGCCCAAGCGTGGACCAGTGTCCGCAAACCACGGTGGTGTCTTCGGTCAGGCGGCCGGGGACGTCGAACCAGGGCATGTGGCCCGTGGGCGTGCCGCCCGGACCTTCCTTGCTCTTCAGGTCCATCACCCCATCCGCGCTGCAGAAGCGCAGGCGGGTGAGGGCGTTGACCACGACGCGGTGACGCTCAATGCCGCGCAGGCCTGCATCCCATCGAACTGCCACGTTCCCGAAGATGTCGGCCAGGAAAGCTCGCCAGTTGGGGCCGCGCAGCGCTTGCTCCACTTCCGACGCCAGCTCCATGGTCTGCTCGGCCGTCCACTGCGGCAGTACGCCGGCGTGCACAAGCAGGAAACCGTTTTCACGGATGGCCAATGGGCGGTGCCTTAGCCATGTGAGCAATTCATCGCAATCCGGGGCTTCAAGAATATCGTCCAGGGTGTCGCTGCGGCCGCGCTTGCGTACACCGGCGGCCACGGCCAGCAGGTGGATATCATGATTGCCGAGCACGGATTCGGCGCGCTCGCCAAGCTGACGGACCAGGCGCAGCGTGCGCGCCGAGGCCGGGCCGCGGTTCACCAGGTCGCCTAAGAAGCGGAGCTGGCTGTCGGCGGGCAAGCGCTGAAAAAGGAGTTCGTCAAGCGAACCTGCGCAACCCTGGAGGTCGCCGATAGCAAAATGATGTTTATCGATCACAAAAATAAATTGCCTGAATGATCACACACGTAAAACGGTTTGAATTGGCAACATTGTGCGGAAATTTTCGATGGGACGTTACAACAGGCTACAAAAAGATGCCTATTCCGGGTAAGGCCCTGCCCCCGGTCGGATAGAATACCGCCACTTCTGCAGGTACTTAAGATCCCGCCGTCCCCACAATGGACCAAGGCGGGCGCTCGGCATTGGTCGGGTCCTCGAAATATATCGATAGGCAGGGAGCACAACTTTTGTCTCATATTCTCGTTACGGGCGGTGCGGGGTTCATCGGTGCCAACTTTGTTCTGAACTGGTTCGGCACCGGGGCTACCGACGGCATTGTCAATGTCGACAAGCTCACCTACGCAGGCAACCGCAAGACGCTTGCCTCGCTGGATGGCGACGCTCGCCATGTCTTCTCGCAGACGGATATCTGCGACCGCGCCGCGCTCGACCAGTTGCTGACGACCTACAAGCCCCGTGCCGTGGTGCATTTTGCCGCCGAGAGCCATGTCGACCGCTCCATCCATGGCCCCGGCGAGTTCATCCAGACCAATATTGTCGGCACCTTCACCCTGCTCGAAGCCGTGCGCGCCTACTGGAGCGCGCTCGATGACGAAGCCAGGGCATCCTTCCGCTTCCTGCACGTCTCCACCGACGAGGTCTTCGGTTCCCTCGAAGCCGGCGATCCGCAATTCTCCGAGACCACGGCCTACGCGCCCAACAGCCCCTATTCGGCATCGAAGGCTGCATCCGACCATCTGGTACGGGCCTACCACCACACGTATGGCTTGCCGGTTCTCACCACGAACTGCTCCAACAACTACGGGCCCTATCATTTCCCCGAAAAGTTGATCCCGTTGATCATTGCCAATGCGCTCGGCGGCAAGCCCTTGCCGGTTTATGGCGATGGCCTGAACGTGCGCGACTGGCTGTATGTGGGCGACCACTGCGCCGCCATCCGCGAAGTGCTGGCGCGAGGCCGCCTTGGCGAGACATACAACGTGGGCGGCTGGAACGAGAAGACCAATCTCGACGTGGTCCACACGCTTTGCGACCTGCTCGACGAACTGCGCCCGAAGGCGGCCGGTTCCTACCGGGATCAGATCACCTTCGTCAAGGATCGTCCGGGCCATGATCGGCGCTATGCCATCGATGCGCGCAAACTGGAGCGCGAACTCGGCTGGAAGCCGGCCGAGACATTCGAGACCGGCATGCGCAAGACCGTTCAGTGGTATCTGGACAACCAGGGCTGGGTGCAAGATGTGATGTCCGGTGAATACCGGAACTGGGTGGCAAAGCAATATGCCGCATAAGGCACAAAATATTCCTACTCTTCTTGTAACAGGAAGCAACGGCCAGGTCGGATTCGAACTCCGCCGGAGCCTTGCGCCGCTTGGCAATGTGATCGCACTGGATCGTGCCGCTTGCGATCTCTCGCGTCCGGACACCCTACGCCAGCTGATTCGGCAGTACCGGCCCGATGTGATCGTCAATCCTGCCGCCTATACCGCGGTGGACAAGGCCGAGACGGACGCCGACACCGCGTTTGCTGTCAATGGCGCCGCCGCCGGCGTGCTGGCCGAGGAGGCAAAGGCGCTTGGCAGCCTGCTGGTGCACTATTCGACCGACTATGTGTTCGATGGCCGCAAGGCGGGCCCCTATGTCGAACTGGATGCGGTCGACCCGCAATCCATCTACGGCAAGAGCAAGCTGGCTGGCGAGCAGGCTATCGCGGCGTCCGGTGCTACTGCGCTGGTGCTCCGCACCTGCTGGGTGGCGGGCGCCCATGGCGGCAACTTCGCCAAGACCATGCTCAAGCTGGGCCGCGAGCGAGATAGCCTGCGTGTGATTGCCGACCAGTTCGGCGCGCCGACCACGGCAGCGCTGATTGCCGACGTGACCGCGCAGATCATTGCCCGCCACTGGCTGGCGGGCGATCGCGCCGCCTTCCCGGCCGGCATCTATCACCTGGCGGCCGGCGGCGAAACCACCTGGCACGCCTATGCTACTGAAGTGTTGCGCTATGCGGCATCCAAGGGCGTAGCATTAAAGGCGAATCCCGAGAGCATTGTGCCGATTCCGGCTAGTGAGTATCCACTACCAGCTCCTCGGCCCGCCAATTCGCGTCTTGACACGAGCAGGCTGCGCGAGACCTTCGACATCCATCTTCCGGATTGGCAGCAGGGAATACATCTCCTGCTCGACCAGATCCTTTCCTGATCTCAGCACCATGCGCAAAGGCATCATCCTGGCCGGGGGTTCCGGCACGCGGCTTTATCCGATCACACGCTCGGTCTCCAAGCAATTGCTGCCGGTGTACGACAAGCCGATGATCTACTATCCCTTGTCCACGCTCATGCTGGCAGGGATTCGTGACATCCTTGTGATCTCCACGCCGGAAGATACGCCACGCTTCGCCGACATGCTCGGCGACGGCAGCAAATGGGGCATCAACCTCCAGTACGCGGTCCAGCCGTCGCCAGACGGCCTGGCGCAGGCCTTTATCATCGGCCGCGACTTTATCGGCAACGATCCCTCCACGCTGATCCTGGGCGATAACATCTTCCATGGCCACGACCTGGTGGGCCAGCTCGGCCGGGCCGGGAGCCAGGACGAGGGCGCCACGGTGTTCGCCTATCACGTGCACGATCCGGAGCGGTACGGCGTAGTCGAATTCGACGACAACTTCCGTGCGCTATCGCTCGAAGAAAAGCCGCTAAAGCCACGTTCAAACTATGCCGTTACCGGGCTTTACTTTTATGATCGGCAGATCTGCGACATCGCGGCCGATATCAAGCCGTCGGCCCGGGGTGAGCTCGAGATCACTGACGTCAACAAGCGCTATCTCGAGCTGTCGCAGCTCAACGTGGAAATCATGGGGCGCGGCTATGCGTGGCTCGATACCGGCACGCATGACTCGCTGCTGGAAGCGGCCAGTTTTATCGCCACGCTGCAAAACCGGCAGGGCCTGATGGTCGCTTGCCCGGAAGAGATCGCGTATCGCAGCAAATGGATCGATGCCGAGCAGGTGGCGGCGCTGGCCAAGCCACTGTCCAAAAACGCTTATGGACAGTACCTGCAGCGCATTGTCTCGGAAACGATCAAGTAAGCAAGACCATGAACCTGACAGTCATCCCTACAGATATCCCTGAGGTGCTCATCCTCGAACCCAAAGTGTTCGGCGACGATCGAGGATTCTTCTTTGAGAGCTTCAATGCCAAGGCGTTTGAAGCCGCGACCGGGCTCAAGCGCGAGTTCGTGCAGGACAATCACTCGCGCTCCGCGCGCAATGTGCTGCGTGGGCTGCATTACCAGATCCGGCATCCGCAGGGCAAGCTGGTGCGCGTGACTTCGGGCGAAGTGTTCGACGTGGTGGTTGACCTGCGCCGCGGCTCGCCCACTTTTGGCAAATGGACCGGCTTGACGCTTTCCGCCGAGAACAAGCGCCAGTTGTGGGTTCCCGAAGGGTTTGCCCACGGTTTCATGGTGACGTCCGAGTCCGCAGAGTTCCTCTACAAGACTACCGACTACTGGTATCCGGAACACGAGCGCAGCCTGGCCTGGAACGATCCGGCGCTCGGGATCGACTGGCCGCTCGACGGCGAGCCCACGCTCGCCGCGAAAGATGCCGCCGGAAAGTTGCTGGCAGATGCCGAGGTATTCGAATGACCGGTGCCCACAGCGGCGGCTTTCGCCGCCGGACTCCGGGCGGTAGCAAGCAAGGATTTCCCGCATGAAGGAAAAGCCAAGCATGCACCCGCTGGTCGTGATTCAGTCCCTTCTTGCGAACCGCAGCATCATCACTCAGTTTGTCAAACGCGAAGTCGCCGGTCGCTACAAGGGCTCGTTCCTTGGCCTGCTGTGGACCTTCATCAATCCGCTGCTGATGCTGTTGATCTACACCTTCGTCTTCGGCGTGGTGTTCAAGTCGCGCTGGCGCCCTACATCGACTGATCACCTTGAATTTGCCGTGGTGATGTTCGCCGGCGTGCTGGTTCATGGCCTGATCGCGGAATGCCTGCAGCGCGCGCCCACCCTAGTGGTGAGCAATCCCAACTTCGTCAAGAAGGTGGTGTTTCCGCTCGAGACGCTGCCCTGGATCGCCATCGGCTCGGCGCTGTTCCATACGCTGGTGGCATCGGTGATCCTGATGGGCGCGATCTTCATCTGGCAGGGACATTTGCCGCTGACGGTCGTGCTCGTGCCGGTCATCCTGCTTCCCTTTGTGATCCTGATCGCCGGCCTGGTGTGGCTGCTGGCCTCGCTAGGCGTGTATCTACGCGATCTTGGGCAGGTGATGGGGATCGTTACGTCGCTGCTGATGTTCATGGCACCGGTGTTCTATCCGCTGCAATCGGTGCCGGAGCGCCTGCGGCCATTTCTTTACCTGAATCCCATCACGTTTATCGTCGAACAGGTTCGCAATGCCGCGATCTGGGGAACCAGCATCGACTGGCTCGGCTGGTTGCTTTACCTTGTGATCGGCTATTGCATGGCATGGGCCGGGCTGGTGTGGTTCCAGAAGACGCGCAAGGGGTTCTCCGATGTCCTCTAATCCCGTGAATAGTGCCGTGATTCGCGTCGGCAACCTGGGCAAGCGCTATGAAATCTACGCGCAGCCCAAGGATCGTCTCAAGCAGATGGTGATGCCGCGCCTCAAGCGCATGGTCGGCATGCATCCGCCGGAGTACTTTCGTGAGTTCTGGGCGCTGCGCGACGTGAGTTTTGATGTCCAGCAGGGTGAAACCGTTGCCATCATCGGCCAAAATGGCTCGGGCAAGTCAACGCTACTGCAGCTGGTATGCGGCACGCTATTCCCTACCATGGGCGAGGTCAGCGTTAACGGCCGGATTGCCGCGCTGCTCGAACTTGGTGCCGGTTTCAACCCCGAGTTTACCGGCGAGGAGAACGTCTATCTGAGCGGTCTGCTGTACGGGATCGAAGAAGGCGAACTGGCCAAACGCTTCGATTCCATCGTCGCCTTCGCCGAAATCGGCGACTTCATCAACCAGCCGGTAAAGACTTACTCCAGCGGCATGTATGTGCGCCTGGCGTTTGCAATTGCGGCACACGTCGATGCCGATGTGCTGGTGGTGGACGAAGCGCTTTCGGTGGGCGATGTGCGCTTCACCCAGAAGTGCATGCGTTTCCTGCGCGAGTTCCAGAAGAAGGGCACGCTGCTGTTTGTCAGCCACGACGTTGGCGCGGTGACCAGCCTTTGCTCGCGGGCAATCTGGCTGGACCATGGCGTGCTGAAGATGGATGGCAACGCCAAGGAGACGGTCGAGGCCTATCTGGCAGAGCAGCATGCGCAAGATCGGGGCGCGCTGGGTGTCTCCGTCAAAGTGGCAGCGGCCAAGGAAAAGAAGCCCCGGAAGAAGGCCGAACTCGATGTGGTGGACAGCCGGTGGGAAACGCTACGCGCCCAGGGTGCCGGAACACGCATCGAGGTGTTCGAGTTTGACCCGGAGCAGGCGGACAGCGAGTTCGGGGCGCGCGGCGCTTCCATCGTTGATGCCACGCTGCTGGACGAGCAGGGCCAGGAACTCAAGCTGGTCCATGGTGGCGAACTAGTTGAATTGCGCATCTCCGCAGAACTGCATGCATCGTTGGACGGCCTGATCTTCGGCTTCTACCTGAAGGACCGGCTGGGCCAGCGGCTGTTTGGCGACAACACCTTCCTGGCCACGCTGGACGATACGGTGTCCGGCGATGCCGGCAAGCGCTATTGCGCCAGCTTTCGCTTCCGCATGCCGACGTTGCCCGTGGGAGCGTACTCCGTGGATGCGGCGATCGCGTCCGGCACACAAAATGATCATACACAGCAGCATTGGGTCCACGATGCCCTGACCCTGCGCGCGGTCGACAGCTCCATGCGACATGGACTGGTAGGCATCCCGATGCTCGATATTGCTATTTCTGAGGAAGGATAGTCCGTGCTTAACTTTACCGGCGAACGATTCGTTCCCACCGAAGAAGGAGCGATCCGCTACGAGCACATGCACCGTTACAGCTGGTCGCTGGAGATCGCTGCTGGCAAGGATGTGCTCGATATCGCCTGCGGCGAGGGCTATGGCTCCGCACTGATGGCTACGCGTGCCAAGTCCGTTATCGGCGTCGACATTTCCGACGACGCAGTGGCGCATGCCCGCTCGCGCTATCAGCAGCACCAGAACCTGCGTTTTGAAGCTGGCAGCGCCACTGCGATCCCGTTGCCCGACGCCAGCGTGGATGTGGTGGTGTCGTTCGAGACCATCGAGCATCTGCATGGGCACGAGGAAATGATCGCGCAGATTCGCCGGGTGCTTCGTCCCGACGGCATCCTGGTGATCTCGTCGCCTAACAAGAAGGTCTATTCCGACGATCGCAATTACCACAACGAGTATCACGTCAAGGAGCTCTATTTCGAGGAGCTTGACGTCTTGCTGCGCTCGCATTTTCCCAAGGTCAGCTATTACGGCCAGCGGCTCGCCACGAGTTCGATGCTGCTGCCGCTCGACGGCCAGCAAGACGGGTATCAGGCGCTGACACTGCGCGACGACAAGGTTCGGCAAGCCACTGTGCCCGCCGATGACATGATGTATTTCGTTGCCATCTGCTCCGCATCGGATGTGGTGCTGCCCGTTGGCCCTGCGTCCATCTTCTTCGAAGAGGGCGTGGATCTGTATGCCGAGCGAGAAGAGGTGGCGGCCTGGGCCGGACGGTTGAGCGTTGAAGAGGCCGCAGTGCGACAGCGCCTTGGCGATCTGCAGAGCGAGTTCGACGAGCGTTCTGCCTGGGCACTGTCGCTCGACAAGGAAGTGGAAGAGCTTCGAGCGACTGTCGAAAGCCAGCGCGAGACAATTGAAAGTCTGCGAATTTCGCAGCGTCTTCGCAGGATCTTTCGCCGTACTGTGCGCTCGACGCCAGCCAAGGCGGCGGTGCCTGGTTTCACACCTGCAGCAAGCCCGCCGCCGGGCGCGGTACCTCCTGTTCCGGTTGCGGAAACAGGTACAGCAGCCTATCTGAGGCATCAGCTCAAGCAGGTGGAAGTCGAACGGGATCATCTTCTCGGTGCACTCATGGCCCGCGAGAATGAACTCAAGGCCATGCTGAGTTCGCACTCCTGGAGAGTGACCGGCCCGTTGCGCACTGCCGCAAGGCTGGGGCGCGGCGAGTTCAATACCGTCTTTGACAGCGTGCGTCCATCGTTGCTGAAGGCCGGGCGCACGCTGTATTTGCGTGCGCCCGTGTCGAAGAAGTGGAAGGACCGTTGCGTGAACGTCGCTTACCGCGTCGCCGGTCCCCTTTTCAAGGGGATGGTGCACTACGAGGTATGGCGCCGCCACCGGGAGGGCATGGCGCTGACACCGGTCGGGCTGGGTCCCGTTGCAGCCGAGGAAGTCGACGAAGTGCTTGCCAGCCTGAAGCTCGATGAGGTAGCGGAGCCTGTCGTCTCGGTGATCATCCCGACTTACGGCAATATCGGCCATACCCTGTCGTGTGTGCGCTCCATCTGCGCGCACATGCCGAGCGTGCCGATCGAGGTCATCGTTGCCGAAGATGTCTCCGGCGACAAGGAAATCCTGCGCATGCAGGAGATTCCCGGCCTGCGCTTCGTGATGAACGAGAAGAACCTCGGCTTTATCCGTTCGTGCAATCACGCTGCCAGCCTGGCTCGCGGGAAGTATGTCTACTTCCTCAACAACGACACGGAAGTCACCCCGGGATGGCTCGATACCATGCTGGCGCTGTTCGACAGCGAGCCGGGCTGCGGCATGGTCGGCTCCAAGCTGGTGTACCCGGACGGCCGCATGCAGGAAGCCGGCGGCATCATGTGGCGCGACGGCTCGGCCTGGAACTTCGGCAGGCTGGATGACCCCACCCGCAGCGTCTACAACTACGTTAAGGATGCCGACTACTGCTCGGGCGCATCGCTGCTGATCCCGACGGCGTTGTTCCGTGAGTTGAATGGCTTCGACGAAGTCTATGTCCCAGCCTATTGTGAAGATTCGGACCTGGCATTCCGCGTTCGTGCCATGGGCAAGCGCGTGCTCTACCAGCCGAAGTCGGTAATTATTCACTATGAAGGCATCTCGCACGGAACGGATACGGGCGGGGGCATCAAGGCTTACCAGGTGGAGAACCAGAAGAAGTTCCGCGAGCGCTGGCGCGAAGTGCTGGACCGTGAGCATTTCGACAACGGTACTAATGTCTTCCGTGCCCACGAGCGTTCCGCTGGCAAGAAGACCATCCTTGTGATCGATCACTACGCGCCGCAGCCGGATCGCGATGCCGGTTCGCGCTCGATGTGGTGTTTCCTGCGTGTTCTCAAGGGGATGGGGCTGAATGTGAAGTTCTGGCCTCAAAACCTCTGGTACGATCCCGAATACGTTTCGATCCTGCAGCAGGCGGGGATCGAAGTTTTCTATGGTGGTGAATTCCAGAACAACTTCGCTGGCTGGATCGCCGAGCATGGCTCGCAACTCGACTATGTGCTGCTGAGCCGTCCGTCTGTCGCCAAGGAATTCCTGCCCGCAATACGTGCAAACAGCCGCGCCAAGATATTGTTTTATGGCCATGACCTCCACTATGCGCGCTTGCTTAACGAGCACGAGATGACCGGCTCCGAGACGCTGCGCAAGGAGGCCGCCAACATGCGCGAGATGGAACTGGCGCTGTGGAAGGAAGTGGATGCGGTCTATTATCCGTCGCCCACCGAGACCCAGGCTGTGCTGGAATTGGTGCCGGAGGCGAAGGGACGCACAGTGCCGCCGTACTTCTTCGATGTTTCCCCGGCAGACCTGGTCAAGCCGACCCCGCAGGGCCGCAGCGGCATTCTCTTCGTGGCTGGCTTTGGCCACCCGCCGAATGTCGACGCGGCGAAATGGCTTGTACAAGACATCATGCCGCTGATACGTGCCCGCGTGCCTGGCACTCACCTCTGGCTGGTCGGATCGAATCCGACCCCGGAAGTGCAGAGGCTGGCAACCGATGACATTACCGTAACCGGCTACGTGACGGACCCACAGCTACTGGAGTTCTACCGTACGGCGCGTGTCGCCATTGTTCCCCTGCGTTTCGGTGCGGGTGTAAAGAGCAAGGTGGTGGAGGCGATGAACTATGGCCTGCCGCTAGTGACCACGTCTGTCGGCGCTCAGGGCCTTGATGGCCTGGAGGACACTGTACCCGTCTCGGACGATCCGCATCGTCTGGCACAGGAGGTTGTGACGCTGCTGGAAAATGACGATCGCTGGCAAGAGGTGGCGCAAAGGGCAAAGGCCTACATTTCAGGGACGTTCTCGCCGCAAGCGATGGAAAACGTCTTCCGGCTCGATATCGACCCGCATCCCGCCATCCCTACAATCGCTGGATAAGCTCAACCATGACGCAGTTCTCTCTTGTTCGCGCCCGCGCACCGCTCCGTCTCGGCCTTGCCGGAGGCGGCACCGACGTTTCTCCCTACTCCGACGATTTCGGTGGCCTGGTGCTAAACGTCACGATCGACAAGTTTGCTTACGCCACCATTGCGCCGCGGGACGACGATCAGGTCGAACTGATCGCTGCCGATAGCAAGCGTTCGTGGGTGGGGCCCTGCACGCCGGTGCTCCAGCGTGTCGACGGGCTCGATCTGCATGTGGGCGTCTACAACCGCATCGTCAAGGACTTCAACCAGGGTCAACCGCTGCCGATTTCCATCACGACGCATTCAGAGGCGCCCCCCGGCTCCGGCCTCGGTTCCTCGTCGACCATGGTCGTTGCACTGGTGCATGCCTTCTGCGAGCTCTTGTCGCTGCCGCTGGGCGAGTACGAAATCGCCCATCTTGCATACGAGATCGAGCGGATGGACCTCGATATGGCAGGTGGCAAGCAGGACCAGTACGCGGCGGCGTTCGGCGGCCTGAATTTCATGGAGTTCTATGGCGACCGGGTCATCGTCAATCCGCTTCGCATCAAGGCCAATATCAAGGCCGAACTGGAATCTTCGCTGGTGTTGTTCTATACCGGCGTCTCCCGTGAGTCGGCAAAGATCATCGCGCAGCAGACCGCCCACGTGAAGAGTGGCGAGCAGAAGTCGCTGAATGCGCTTCATGCGGTGAAGGAAGAAGCGATCCGCATGAAGGAAGCCATTCTCAAGGGAGATTTCGACGGATTTGCCGATTCGATGCGCACCGGCTGGGAATCGAAGAAAAAGATGGCCGACAGCATTACCAACGCTTCGATCGACGAAGTCTATGACGCGGCGATCGCGGCCGGTGCGCTGGCCGGCAAGGTATCCGGCGCCGGCGGCGGCGGCTTCATGATGTTCTTTGTCGATCCGGCTCGCCGGCCAGACGTGATGCGGACCCTGGCAGGTTTCAACGGCCAGGTGTTTACCTGTAATTTCACCGAGAGCGGTGCTCAATCCTGGAGGAAGGCGTGAGGGGATTCATTGAACAGGAAATCGACAAGGCGATCGATATCTTTTCGAAGATCAGGGCTGACGAGGTACTGATTTCGCGCGCCGAGCAATGCGCAGTCCGGATTTGCGAAGCGCTCAGGCGAGGCAACAAGGTACTGCTGGCTGGCAACGGCGGCAGTGCCGCGGATGCCCAGCATATTGCCGGGGAGTTCGTCAGCCGTTTCAACTACGACCGGCCTGGTTTGTGCGCGTTTGCCTTGACCGTGGACTCGTCGGTGATGACGGCGATCGGCAACGATTACGGCTACGAAAAGCTCTTTGCCCGCCAGGTGCAAGCCGTTGGCGCCAAGGGCGACGTGTTCTGGGCCTATTCGACATCGGGCAAGTCGCCCAATGTCCTGCTTGCCATGGAAGAGGCGCGCAAGGCCGGACTGCTGGTGATCGGATTCACCGGCGAGCGGGGCTGGGTAAAGCCCGAGCTCTGCGATATCTCCATTGAGGTTCCCTCCGCCGTGACCCCCAAGATCCAGGAAGGGCATCTATTGCTTGGCCACATCATCTGCGGCCTCGTTGAAGCCGAAATGTTTCCCCGCAAATGAAGCCCGCATTGATCCTCGCGGGTGGACTCGGCACCCGTTTGCGCCCCGTGGTGGGTGACCTGCCCAAGCCGATGGCCGATGTCGCCGGAAAACCCTTCTTGTGGTGGCTGCTCAAGCAACTCGAGAATCAGGGCTTGCGCGATGTCTATCTGTCGGTGGGCTACCGGCACGAACAAGTGCGCGCGGGCATGGGCGATGTCTTTGGCGATATGCACCTGCATTACGTCGTCGAAGACGAGCCCCTCGGCACGGGCGGCGCGATTTTGAAGGCCGTTGCGGAAATGCCTGGCGACGATGTCCTGGTGTTCAACGGCGATACGCTGGCGGTCGTCGACCTCGCGGCCTTTATCGCGGATGCGGAAGCCACTGACGCGGACGTCGCGCTGGCGGCGGCGAACGTGCCGGATGCCACGCGCTACGGGACCGTGGAGATCGATGACGCAAGGCGCATTCGTGCCTTTATCGAGAAGGGCCGTAGCGGCCCTGGCCTGATCAACGCTGGTGTTTATCACCTGCGCAAGGCCGCGCTGACCGACTGCGCCGGATTGCCGCAGCGTTTCTCGTTCGAGCAGGACTTCCTGGGCCGCTACATCGACCAGATTCACCTTTCCGCTTTCCCGGGGGTAAGCGACTTTATCGATATCGGCGTGCCCGATGACTACCAGGCAGCGCAGACAAAAGTGCCTGCGCTGATCGCGGGGCAGTAATGGCGGTACCGGCATTATTCCTGGACCGGGACGGTGTCATCAATGTCGATACGGGCTATGTGCATCGGCCGGAAGACTGCGTGTTCGTCAGCGGCATCTTCGACCTGGTAAAGCGGGCCAACGCGGCCGGCATGCTGGTATTCGTGGTGACCAATCAGGCAGGCATCGCGCGCGGCTATTACGACGAAGCGCAATTCCAGGCGTTCACCGACTGGATGCTGAAACGGTTCGAAGCGCAGGGTGCTCATATCGCCAAGGTCTACCATTGTCCGCATCACCCGGTCTCTGGTTTGGGCGAGTACTTGCGGGCCTGCGACTGCCGCAAGCCCGCGCCTGGCATGCTGCTGGCCGCGCGGGATGCCTACGGGGTGGACATGTGCCGCTCGGCGATGGTTGGCGACACGCCCACGGATATGCAGGCCGCGGCCGCGGCTGGCATCGGGCAGCGCTGGTTCTTCCGCCATGAAGGCGGTGCGCCATCGGCGGGCGTTGCTGAAGTCAGTTGCACGGTGGTTGGCGCGCTGGACGAGATCGACCCCGCCATCGCGCTGTTCCAGAAGGCGTAATGTTTCGAAACACCTGGGTGCGCGAGTTTCTCTTGCGGCCAATTGAGGGGAAGTCGCGCTAGGCGAAAGGGTACGTGCTCGCACCGGGCGCACCTTCGCGCCATGCGCGCGTACTACTGAATGCAGATCACCTTCTCCATCGTCAGCCATGGACAATCCGCGTTGTTGCCGCCATTGCTGGAACAACTGCAGGCGCTGTCGGCAACTATGCCGATGCAGGTCATCGTCACCGAGAACATACCGGACAGCCGGCCCGCGCTGCGCGATTGCCCGGGTTGCCCGATCTTGTGGAAAGTGAACAGCCAGCCCAAGGGCTTTGGCGCTAACCACAATGCGGCATTCCGCGATTGCCGGACGCCGTTGTTCATGGTGCTGAATCCCGACGTGCGATTCCCGCCGGATACGGGGCTGGATGCGCTGGTGGCTCAGATCAGCGAGCATCCCGGCGTGGCGGGGCCGCGTGTCCTGTCGCCCGACGGGCGAGTGGAGGACAGCGCCCGACGCGTGCCTGGCCTCTTGCGCCTGGTGCTGCGGCGGCTGCGCGGCGTGTCCGAACCGGACTACGGGGTCGGGGTGCCAGTGCAGCAGGTCGACTGGATAGCCGGCATGTGCATGTTGTTCGACAGTGCCAGCTTCAAGGCTGTCGGGGGCTTTGACGAACGTTACCACCTGTATTGCGAGGACATCGACGTCTGTCTGCGGTTGCACCGGCTTGGGCGCAGCGTTGCTTGGGTACAATCTGCGCAGGTGATCCACGATGCGCAGCGGCAAAGCCATCGCGATCGCCGCTACCTCAACTGGCACGTCAAAAGCCTGGCTCGCCTGATGACTTCAGCAAGCTATTGGAGCTTCCGGATTCTTCCCGCGCGCAGGCAACCGTAGAGAACACTATGTTCGATTTCTTCTGGGTACCCCTGATGGTGGCATTGGCCAGCGCGATGGCGACGCTGACGCTGCGGCCGCTGGCCGAGCGCGGCGGGCTGCTCGACCGGCCGGGCGGCCGCAAGCGCCACGACGGCGATGTGCCGCTGGTGGGCGGCATCGCCATTACCTTCGCGGTCTGGGTGGGTGCCATCATGTTCATGCGCGAGCAAGGACACTACGTCGCCTTGCTGGGCGGCCTGACCGTGCTGGCAGTGGTTGGCGTGGTCGATGACCTGCGTGGTATGACGCCGTTGACCAAGCTGGGTTTTCAGATATTCGCCGCCATCCTAATGACTTCGTGGGGCGGCGTGTTCCTCATGTCGCTGGGCGACCTCATGGGTAAGCGGGAGATCGAACTGGCCAACTGGGGGATCCCGCTGACTTTGTTCGCGGTGGTCGCGGTGATCAATGCGATGAACATGATGGATGGGCTCGATGGCTTGGCGGGCGGACTGGCATTCATCATATTTGCCTGGCTGGCCTATCTCTCCGGCGAGGTTGGCAGTAACTCGGCACAGCGCCTGTGCGTAGTGCTGTGCGGCGCACTGGTCGGCTTCCTGTTCTTCAACATGCCCAATCCGCTACGGGGGCGGAAGCGCGTCTTTCTCGGTGACGCCGGCAGCCTGATGCTGGGCTTCGGCATAGTCTGGTTTGCCGTGGAACTGTCGCAGCCCGGCTATAACGCGGGCAAGCACGTTCCGCCGGTATTGATGCTGTGGGTTGCCGGATTCCTGCTGATTGACTTGCTGGCCGTAGTGACGCGACGCATGATTTCGGGCCGAAATCCACTCTCCGCGGATCGCACGCATTTGCACCATGTGCTGATCCGCATGGACCTCTCCCCTGTGTTGGTGGTGTGGATCATCCTGGCCAGCAATGCGATGCTGGGGTTGATCGGCGTGACCGCCTGGAAAGCCGGCGTGCCGGACCACTGGTTGTTCTTCGGCTTCCTTGTGGTAGCGGTGACGCACCTGATGGTGATGCGAAACGCCGCGCGATTCCTGCGGCGGGGCAGGCGGATGGTGGCGCGCCGTAGGCGGGCGGGATAGTTGGCAAGCTCCGGATTGAGCGTAGCCTATTGCAAGTTTCGGATGGCCTTTCAAGGTCATCGGGATCCAAGATTTTTCTAATAAACAGATTTGATGGCCGGCGAAGTTATGAATAATAGTACTGACCTTAAGATCGCAGTTATTGTGCCTTGCTACAACGAGGCTGAGACGATTGCGGGCGTGGTTGCCGATTTTAAGAAGCATTTGCCAAGTGCTGGGATTTTTGTCTTTGACAATAACTCTTCCGACAACACCAGCGCTATTGCAAAGGCTGCTGGAGCCCATGTTTATCGCGTGCCGTTACAAGGCAAAGGCAATGTCATTCGTCGCATGTTCGCGGACGTAGAGGCAGACGTCTATGTGATGGTGGATGGTGACGGCACTTATGACGTCAGTGTTGCCCCGATGCTGGTGGAAACCCTCGTGCGCGAAGGGCTTGATATGGTCGTCGGCAGCCGGGTATCAGAAGAGCAGGCGGCGTATCGCCTGGGGCATCGATTTGGCAATGTCATGCTGACAGGCTTCGCGGCGACGATCTTCGGCCGTACCTTCAAGGACATGCTGTCCGGCTACCGCATATTCTCACGACGTTACGCGAAGTCATTCCCCGCTCACGCGAAGGGATTTGAAACAGAGACCGAACTCGCAGTCCATGCGCTAGAGTTGCGCATGCCCGTGGCAGAGATCGACACTCGCTATGGCGCAAGGCCCGAGGGCTCTGTAAGCAAGTTGAATACTTATCGCGATGGCATTCGCATACTGCTAACCATTCTGAAACTATTCAAATCGGAGCGGCCGCTCGCATTTTTCTCCATCGGCTTCGCTCTGAGTTCGTTGGTGTCCTTGATCCTTGCAATCCCTCTGTTCGAAACCTTCTTCGAAACCGGTCAAGTGCCAAGGCTTCCGACCGCGGTCCTTTGCGTTGCGTTCTCGCTGCTCGGATTTATGTTTCTTACGTGCGGTTTGATTTTGGACACGGTGACGAAAGGACGGATCGAAGCCAAGCGACTGGCGTATCTGGCGATCCCAGCGACAGTACGTGGAAATGGATGAGTTCCTGCGCCAACCGGATTCACTGGTTCGGGCGTGAATATTTCGTACCGCTGAAATGACGGATATCGAGCAGGCGAACACTCTGCCTGTGCCTTCCCTGGTCAGGATAGATTGCCCATATGTCAAAATTGACAACTTCGCATAGCCCCTCCCAATCCGAGGGGGGCGCACGTACTCTCTCATTCGGGGTGGGACTCGGTATCGTTCTCCTTCTATTCTGGATTGGAGTACTACGCCATATTGAGTTGCCGGGTCTCTATATGGATGCAGTAAATCCCGACTATCTGGCTGCCCGCGCTCTAAATAGAGATCTGCCAAATCCAGTTTGGGTACTGCCGACTGCATGGTTTCCCATTCTTGGAAATCTGTACCACGGCGTGCAGAACTACTATGTAGGTCTTGCGATCTACAAAGTACTCGGTATGAACATTGTGTCAGTGAGGCTTGCGCAAGCGCTGTTCGGGGCCGCTATCATCGCATTGCTATATGCAATGGTAGTGCGTGCTACGGACAATCGCTGGCTGGCCTTGCTCGCTGCTGCTGGATTGGCGACCGACGTTGCCTTCCTGGCATCTTTTCGCACGCAAAACTACATTATTCTTGGTGGCGAAGCTTGGTTGTTTGCAGCATTGCTGTTGCTTTATCCGCGCAAAGGCGCGGCATCCATAACACCACAAGCCCTGATTCTCTCGGGTATTTGCTATGGTCTGGCTATTTATGGCTATTTCGTATTCGTGTTCTTTGGGCCTGCTATTGCGTGGCTGGTCTTTCGAAGTACGGATAGGCGGCTGAAGTATTGCGGGCTTTGGATCTTCGGATTTATCGTCGGAATGTTGCCTTATGTCGCTGGCTACTTATCGATGATAATTGCACTTGGCGGTGTAACTGAAACGCTTGATTTTCTCAGAAGTGCAACACGCAACCTGAGTCCCTTTTCGTCTAAACTTGGCTTTCTCGGGAATGTTCGGTACGCGCTGGAAGTGGGCAAATTGGCGCTGGCGAACGGTGGTAACGAGCTTATGATCTTCGGTGAAGCCGTTTCCGGAGGGCGTTGGCCGGTGGTGCGTTTGGCACTCTTTTGCTTTGCTGTGCTGATGGCTTTGCTTTTTTTGTGTCTTAGGACAGCAGCGTCCGGTGTCACGGCTTTGACCAAGCTCAATCGTTTGCTTGTACTTTTGCCGATTTGCTATTTTGCTGTGGCGAGTTTGCTCGGACAAAGACTGTGGGCGCATCATTTTTCAGTCTTAACTCCACTTGCATATTTAATTATAGTCATCGCGATCCACGGCGGCTGGACTTGGATTGCGTCCAGGCAAGTAAATCTGCGCTTGATTCAGGGGCCTGTGCTGACAGCAATTGGCATATTACTCATCACGGGTAACTTGGTCCAGCAGAGCAAGTTCTTTGGCCAACTCGAGAAGACAGGCGGAAGCGGGAGGGCATCCAACGCGTTGACTACGTTTGCAGAGAATGCATTCAACGACTCGCGGGATACCGTATATCTTTTTCCGGATTGGGGCTTCTTCATGTCTTTTGCCCTACTTACAGGGAACCATGTCCCATATGCGCTGGACGTTACGCCGGATTTGATCAGGGATTTCCGAGGGAAGTATGCAAGGGTTCGTCTCGCCTTCTGGAATGTTGCGGATCGGGAAAAATATGAGATGTTGCTCCAGGCCGCTGGCGTGAAGCACTCAGAGCTAGAAATATTCCGGCAACGGGACGGAAAGCCTGCATTTTATGTGATTCATGCGCAATTTTGAGTGGTCGGAAATGACTGATGCCACCGAAGCAAGTGAGCGCATGATCGGTAGTGAAATCCATCGGGGGAGTTGGTCCGCGTCCTTTGTGCGGTGAATCAGGCTCGTTGGAGCCTAACTCTCGATTCGGGGCGGGCAGGAATTTTTCGCTGATTTGGGGGCCATGAATTCATTCTTATGAAGGCACGGCCCCACTATTCCTTTTTACCTGCTAGTTTTTGCTAATAGAAATTTCGGCAGCACTGGGTATCAATTCTCTACGGATGAGTGTTGATTGGCCCTTGGCGTATAGCGAATCGCATAATATGAGCCAAAATCGAGCTTCACATCGCTGTTGTACGCACTTTCGAAATCTTCAATCCAATCTTTGGCTGGGAAGTCGCGGCTGATCAATAGCCAACCAGATTTTCCTAGTTTTCTGGCCGTACGAGCGAGAAATTCTCGTCGCATAGCTGACGGAATGAATGTGAAATTCGCTGGCCCATGAATTGCACTCCATGGCGCCCCGGCAGAGGAAGTCTGAAGAACTAACGCCGCATCAAGCACGGTGACGGGTTCATGAAATCGCTGGGAGATCTCGATGATTCCGCGAGAGGCATCGCTCGGGACCGCATTTTTGTTGTCGGTGCCCACAGCGACCAAGATTGCTTGCTTCCCCAGATTACTCTCATAGTTTAGTTTCGTGATCATGCTTTCCGGCCCCAGTCGAACGAAAAGTCCATTCTTGTAGGCATCTTTCCACTCGCTCCAGCCGAACAGCGCCAAATATGCCAGCAGGGAGGCAAGCAAGCCGGCTGTCATGCTGCGAATAAAGGGGCCGGGTACGCTACTCCAAGTCGCTGCGAGGAGCAGTACCATTAGCGGACTAAGATTCAGAATGTTGTTGTCGTGGCTCCGTCCCAAGAAGTAATAGGACGAAGCGGCGTAGGTCGCTAGAAGGATTACGATCAATGCTCTTGTATCCCGTGCCTCCGGTGCTGTGCGAAGCCTTTTAAATGCCGTGATGGAACTAATAAACAACAAAGCAGCAAAGAACCACACTGTGCCCGACTTGTTAATCGGCATGGGTCCGGGAGGGCTCAGAGCGTAGGCCAGATAGCCTATCAGGGTTGGCATGCCACCATAAATCATATGGTAGATAGCAAAAAAAACGGTAACTAAAGAGAAAAGCCAAATGAGCAAGACAGCGGCAGCTTTGAGAATGGCGGCGAGCATCCCTTCTTGATTTGGTCGCGTCATGCAGCTGCGCCAGAGGTAATACGGCCACCACAAGAAGGTTACATAAAAAGCGGATTCAGGAGACCATATAGCACCAAGCACCCACAGCAAATGCATTGCGGCGGGCGGTTGTTTTTTCGATTGGTTGCGATCGGTCAGAATTAGCGCCGTCGCGAGCGCGGCTATCGGAAGGAAGCGTAATCCGGACACCGATGGTGTCATGAACGTCGTAGCGACGTTTGGCGGGTAGGCGGTCCAGAGAAACGTCGCGACGAAAGCCACCAGCAATATCAAGCCCGTTTGGAGAGTATGGTTCTGTCCCTTCGAGATGGCTGCAACAGTAAATAGGATGAGTAAGCCGTAGAGCAGCGTGGTACAGCCTGCTACAAAATACATTGCCATCCAGCAATTACCAGTGCACGCGGCGTTTAGTAGCAATGTGGGCCCTAGGCCATATTGGGCCGGCACATCGCGAAAAATTGCCGCGCCCGTACTCAATATTTCAGCGGGGCCAACATAGGCCCCCCAATGGTGCCATGCGGCGCCAAGAGGCGTAGGGCTTTCGTAAACGCTCGTGTTGAAACTGAAGAAAACGGCGAGTAAAGCAAATAGCCCTAAGAGGAAACTTGTAGCTCGGAGGCTGGTTTGAGTCTCAGGAGACTTCTTCCGCATTAATGTACGGAATATGATTACAGACACGCCGTAGACGGCGACTATTTCCCACAGCGAGGCAGAAAATGTGCCATTGTTCCATCGCCACCATGGCAGTGTCGTCGCAACTACCAGCGAGGCAAAGAGTGCGACAATGATTCGCAAGTCGAGTCGCTTGGCCTGCCAGGCGCCAATTAGGGACGCAGCTAAGATAGCGGGCAATAGTGGCCACGACGTGAGAGTGGACCCCGATAGGAGCATGAGGGACAGTGCTCCGCAACCGACAAGGTAGGTCTGCCAGTTTCGGCTCTGCGATCCGACCAACGATGGCCGGACTCCAGCAAGAAGTAGTGGCATTAGCGAAAGGCCCAGGCCAATAGCTATGTAGGCAGTAACTACCGGAAGTTTTTCGTTCATGGTTCCCGTTCTGGCAGAAGTGGTTAGTCTCAGTCGACTCGTTTTAAGCGACCGGCAGGCTGAGAGCCACATTCAAATAGAATTCTCCGTTCTGCCGCTCAATTACCTCTCGTGTGCTTTGCGAAAGGATGGCGGCGATCCGTCGACAGGCGAAGACCCGCCTGGCAACATCTGCTTTCTAGATTCCTCTTATTCTCATTCTCGGCTGAGTCGCTGCAGTGCTTGACTAAAGGCTGGATTCGGAGAGGTGCTCTCCATTTTTACTGCCTCGGAGTATGCCAAGCGCGCCTCCTTGGTCTTTCCTTGCTGTTCGAGGGCGTTACCCAAAAAATAGTGGCTGTATGGATTCCTTGGCAAAAGTTTCGCGCTTTCTCGCAAACAGAATTCTGCTTGGGGTGCGGCATTGTAGGAAAGAAATATGGTGCCGCATCTTAGAAAAAGATATCCTCTTTCATCATTCGATAAACTGCTCGGCTTATATGTCGATACTAAATCCAGAAGATCTGGATATCGAAGGATGTCCAACTTAATGATGCCAAAATCCGGCCAGTCCCTGATATAAGTCTGTTGGCCGGCCATCTGAATGAGGCTCCCATCCGAACGAAAAAGCCATACATTGGTGGCATTGGTGGCATTCAACTGATCTGGTGTAATCCAGCTAACAATGCCTGGTATTGCGTCGATCCGCCCAATTGCAGACATGGCGACTTCACTCTTGGCTCCATTAGGTGGATACCTCATGACATTGAAATGAAAGCTTGCCGGCGGACTCATTGACAAAATGCTTTGCCAGTGATCGAATGGGCTGAACGGACCATTCAGACCAGAGACTATGACGGAGGACTGTCCCTGGGGAATTTGCTCGATTAATCCGCGCAGAGCCTTGACGAGACGCTGTTGCCGCTGCTGATTCTCCACGATCCAGCGCTCTTTGGCATACGCGGCGGTAAAGCTGCGGGGGCTGCAGAGAGCGGCCACGGTCAGTGCCGCTAGGAGGATCTTGGTACCTATTCCGCCACGTTGGAATGCTGCAGGCAGGAGTAGTACGGACGCAAAGAGCAGGTATGCGCCGGCCCACGAATAGGCGGAGTGGTGGTGATTGGGCAAGACGGAATTCGGCAGCCATGCGACCGCACCCGCAACGGACATTGCTAGCGCAGTACGGGTAATAGGACTGGTTGGCCCAAAGACCAACGCTATGATTGCGATGGTCATGACGATTACGGCGGCGCTGGCGAGCGAGATGCCTTCAACCGCATATTGCGTCCACTGCGCGAGAATAGATTGGGGCTGGAGCACAATTTGATAAGGTGATCCGGCGAAATCAGCCCCGCCTGTGAAAAGGGAGCCGTTCAGACGGTTGAGCGCGAAGGCAACTATGAACGCCAAAAGTATGATTATCAAGGGTGCAGCCGCCCGTCGCCCAGATGATCTAAGATGATGGAGCAACCAGGCGAAAGCAAGGATGGATGCCGAAGCGACATAGGTCTCCTTGATCAGAAATCCTACCAGGGCTAGTGGGAAGACTTGCCAATATGCGTAACGCTGAAGTCCGAGATAAACTCCAAAAAGCAAGAACAGGAACGAAAGCTGGGAAAACAAATCCCATGTCGAATATTCGTACTGGTATGGGTGCGACGTGAGCAAATAAGCAAAGCCTGCAGCGGCGAAGAAAAACGCTGGGCTAAGTGCGAGGCCGAACGCGCGGCGCAACATCATGGCAATGCCAACAAAGTTGGCAACGACAACGGCGAATGAAGCCGCTACCGCTCCTTGGACGCCGAGTTTGCCAAACTGAGCGAATAGGAGTAACGCCAGCGGCCTTGGCTCAGAGAGAATTTGGCGGATTCCGCCCTCGCTGTACGCGAGCGCCTGGGCGATATAATAGTCAGAGTGATGTGGCCAAAAAGGCTCGTAAAAGCCAGGGAATATAAAGAGCAACACCAACGCGTGGACGGTCAGAAACGTCACCGCTAAGGCTGTGGCCTCAAGGGCGGGAAAGCGTAGAACGCCATTATTTGGTTGCATGCAGTATTCTCGAAGAACTTTTCTATCGTGATCGCGTGGTGTTGGTCAGGATTTCGGTCGCGTGAATTAGTGAGAGCCGCCGAATATCAGGTGGTCGATGAGAATTTAGGGGCCGCAAAGGCCAACTAAAATGTGCAAATCGCTACTCACGGTCTATGTTCAGGTTTTTCTGTGAAGACGAAGCGGGACATTAATAGGAATGAAATGCAGGCCAGCGGTGGTGCTAGCAGTGTTTGACTGAGGATGGGGCCGCCGACCATCGGAGTAATCTCATGAGACAAGCCGAGATTCAAGAAGTAGAGTCCGATATAGGCAAATACGAAGCGAGGGATCCGTTTACGTGATAAATCGGCAAAAACTAGGCCCCCCGTCGTGATGAAATTGAATGCGATGCCCGCAATATTGCCGCCGATGAGTGCGACCCAGGTTGGGCATTTCAGAAGAATGCAGACCGAGTAGACCAGAAGGCCAAAGAGCGTGTTCAGAACGCCCACCGCAAGAAAACGTGGGAAACGCCCAAGCCGGCTTAGGTTGGATAGACGCACGTTAACGGACAGGCTTGAAACCGACGGCCGCGGTGTTGCCGACGTTCACGGATAGTTTGAGTCCATCGACTCGCAGTGCGCCCAGGACTGAGCCGACTATCTTCTTGGTGTTGGCACCTAACGGTGCCAGACGTGTCCAATAGCGCAATGCATACCTGTTGGCGAAGGGGCGAATCGTCACATTCACATAGCCAGTTGTATTGAAAAGGGACTCGATGCTAGGTTGAGAAAAGAGTTGCATGTGCTCAATATCAATAATTGGCGACCGCTTTCCCATGATCCTGTTGACAGGGCTTCGGTAATCATGAGTTACCGTGACAAACGCTCCTCCTGGTCGCAGCAGATTCATGACCGATCGGGCAATGTCCTTTGGTTCCCGCACATGCTCCAGGGTCATGAAGCAGCAGATCAGGTCGAACGATTCGGGCTCATAGTCGCTTTCCCTGAAGATACCTTCCCTGATCCACTGGCGACGATAGTCGGGAGCTGCGGCAATGGCGGCGGACGACGGTTCAATACCGAGCACGCGTTCGCAACCAAATGACTTAAGTGCGTCAAGGAATACGCCAGTGCCAGTGCCTATTTCCAGGGCATCTTTGAATGCGCGTCCTTTCATGATGGGGGCAACGATGCCGGCATAGGCCCGGGCGGCGTCGGCAGCTTCTTCGCTGCTGTCGTATTCGGCCGCGTGATATACCTCCGCGAGGGCATTCTGCGAAGGGGGGCGATCCACGTAGACAAGGTCGCAGTGCGGGCATTGCACCATCTGATAGCAGAGGTACTCTGGGGCCTTGCGCGATGCGAAGCTGAATTCATTCAGCTTGGAGGTGTCTATGTGTTCCTGAAAGTATACCTTTGCGCCTTCAGGGCTATTGCCGCAAACCGGGCAATGTCTCTGCTGTCGGGATTCCAGTTGCATTTATGTATTGTATAAACTACAGCGAGCGTGGCTGCTGGTCGTGAAGAGTCGGGTAGGGCTGTGCGGCACCGTAATTGAGTGGGCGTAGGTTCACGGCCTCGCTGTTTGCTCTGAAATCGTACCGTTGCGTATTAATGCGGCGCGGATCAACCTCGGTCGACCTTTTACTTCAAGCATGATTTTTCCTATATATTCCCCAACTAGTCCGATCCCAAACAGGTTCAGAGAACCAAATATCAAGATGGCTATCAGCATCGTAGTGACGCCGCGCGGAGCAATATCTGGGAAGACGAGACGTAGGACGCCAATGACAACTGCAGCGAATATTGACAATGTCAGCAGGAACATGCCCGCCGTGGTTAACATGGTCAGCGGAACATTGCTAAACGAAAAAATCCCTTTCTTTGCCCAATCGATATTTTTGGCGAAGGAATTTGTCGTTTGACCAAACATGCGCTCGGGGCGAATGTAGTCTACACCCGTCTGGCGAAAGCCAACATAAGCACGTAGACCACGCATAAAGAGATCCCGCTCCTCGCAGGCGAGTAACCAATGAACGACCTTACGGTCGATCAAGGAGAAGTCTCCCGCATCAAGTGGAATCTTTACATAACTGAATGCTGCAAAGACTCGATAAAAAGCCTTGTAGAGCAGGCCCCAGTGCCATGGCATTTCACGCTGGATGCGTCGCCCATAGACAACATCGAAGCCACTCTCCCATTGTGCATAGAAAGACTCGATTAATTCTGGCGGATCTTGCAAATCTCCATCAAGCAGGACGACTGCATCCTTCGAGGCTAGCTCCATGCCACTGCGGAATGCCATTTGAGAGCCAAAATTCCGCGAATGTGAGATCCCAATTACATGGGAGTCATTTCTTGAAATCTCACGTATTACTTCCTCCGACCTGTCCGGGCTGCAGTCATTGACAAAGATTATCTCATAGTCAATCTCAAGTTTTTGGAAGGTCTCTGTCAAGCGACGATACATGATCGGGATAGCCGGTTCGTCCTTGTAGCATGCAATGATGGCGGAGACACTGCGCCTACGATTTCGAACAGACAGCTTGGATCGTTCAGCCAGTTCGGCCTGGCTGAGTGTTTCTACCCACGCGGCCGTTGCTAGCAGGCCTTCGCGCAATTGAATGCTGGCTTGCCAGCCAAGCTGGGTATTTGCTTTTTCCGCGTTGGCGTACCACTCAGCGAGGTCCCACGACCGGCCTTCCATTGAACCGAATTCTGGCTCTTTTTTGACATGAAACAGTTCACGCGTCAGGGTGGCCAATTCGCGAATCGTAGTCTTTCGTCCCGAGCCGATGTTGTAGCTCTCCCCATACAACGAAGGATTCATGCGGATGGCAGCACTGATGAACGCGGTGCAAACGTCGTCGACATGGATAAAATCACGCGATGTCGCGGGTGAAACAAACGGGGGGAGGTCGCCTGACAGTGCCTTGCGAAGCAAATTCGGGATCAGGCGTGAACCATCCTCAAGCGGGCCGTAAACGGAATACAGGCGCAGATTGACGCAAGGGAAGTGCTGCTGCTTGCCCATATATCGCAAATACTCCGCGACTGCGGCTTTCGACACGGCGTAGTGACTGTTGGGCTCACCGATGGCGTCCTCGCGGGGAGCGGCACTATTGTTCCCATATTCGGACGAGCTTCCCGCATGGACGAACGCGGAGATTCCTTGCTTGGCCAGGAGGTTGACCAGGCTGACGATGGAATTGAAATTCGTTTGATAGATCAGGCTGGGATCCTGTTCGAACGAATACGCGCCATATGCAACGCAGTCCATAACGGTCTGCGGTACTATCGTGTCGATCAAGTGTTTTACCGCAGCGGGATCATTGACATCCGCACGCAATAAATTGCTGTCCGGCACGTCCGTAAGACGCCAGGAGCTACCTCCTCGGACGACTGCGTAGACGTCGCGGCGTACCGCGAGAATCTTCTTGAACAGATTTGCGCCGACGAAGCCAGCGGCACCTGTGATTACAATTGGTCCGCGCAGGGCGCGAATTTCTGAACTTAGGTCAAGCATTGGTATCTTTATCTTCCGCGATCAGGCGAGATTCAAACTCGAAAGCAGGCTGTGCGCATCGAGACCGGATGCCTTTCGGAGATATGTTTGGGAACCATAGCGAGCGTAGTGATGGGACTTCGCGCAAAGGTGCGTAAGCCGTACTGCTACGCCGCTTTTCATCAAATGCAAGGCAAATTCAGACGCGAAGCTTCCTTGTGCAACGTGCTCTTCCGCAATGCAAAGGGTACCGTTGCGTTCGATCTGAGCCATCAGTGCTTTGGGCGTGGGATTCTGGGAGAGCGGTAACTCGCCCAGAGCCCATAGCGAGGGGCGCACTTGTTCCGGCAACCCGGCAATGGCCTCGATGTAGGTACCCGCCAAGGGGCCAACTGCCACGATTGGCGTTGCCTGGCCAGCCACAAGTTGGCGCCAGGGAGCGTACGACGGGATAGCGTAGCCCTTGGGGGCCTCGCCGCGCCCGAGGCGGAGATAGGACGCATGGGTGGAGTCTCCGGCTCGTGCGACCACTTCGGTGACGTCTTCGTCGAATACCGGTGTGTAGGCCATCATATTCGGAAGGGTCAGCAAGATGCCATAGTCTTCAATAGCGTGGTGAGTCGGGCCCATCACGCCATATCCGTAGCCACCACCGTTGCCTATCAGGCGGACAGGTAACTTGTGAAAGCAGATATCGTTCCGGATTTGTTCGAATGGGCGGGCGTAGCAGAACGGGGCTATGCTGTACGCCCAAGCATCCAGGCCCTGGCGAGCCAAGGCGGCGGCGACCGAGATCATATTTTGCTCGGCGACTCCCGCATTGATGAAGCGCTCCCCCATGGCTGATTGCAGCGGCTCCAGAGCCATGAAGCCGAGGTCGCCGGTAAGGAATACCATCTTGGATTCCTTGGCCACGGCCCTGGCAACCAGTGCGTCGCATAATTGCTTTCTCATGGCTTTGTCAGCTCCTCGATCGCTTTCTTATAGTGGTCCTCATTGAGGGGGAGATAATGCCATTCCATGCGATTTTCCATGAAGGAAACGCCTTTTCCTTTTGTAGTTTCCAATATGATGAAATGGGGGCGGCCAGGGCGCTTGTCCAAAGCATTTCGCATCGATTCCAGATCGTGGCCAGGAATGACGTCCACCTCAATATTGAAACCGCGCAGCTTTTCCCAAAGGGGAGACATGGACGCCACGTGCGTCGTGTTGCCGAATCCTTGCAACTGATTGTGATCAACCAGAACAGTCAGGTTCGACAACTTTTGGTGGCTCGCGAAGATGAGGGCTTCCCAGGTGGATCCTTCCTGCCATTCCCCATCTGATGTCAGGCAAAAAATCCGCCCATCAGTGTTACTCAGCCGGAGAGCGAGCGCCGTGCCAGCAGCAAGCGACAGGCCGTGGCCGAGGCTGCCTGTAGCGAACATGATGTCCTTGATGCCGCGGGCGGGAGGATGACCCGCCAGCAGCGTGTCGTCCTTATGGAAGGTGGCCAGAGCTTCTTCGGGCAACTTGCCCGCGCTCCACAACGCAACATAGAGCGCACCGGCGGAGTGGCCCTTCGAGAGGATGAAATGATCTTCCCCGCCGACGTATTCCTTGAAGAGGAGCGTCAGTGCGTCGATGGCCGACAGATTTCCCCCCGTGTGGCCCACACCGCTCTCATAGTGCATACGAATGAGGCGCTTGCGGATCTCTAGAAGGAGCCGGGGATCCAGTTTCTTTTCTTGAATCATGAGTGCCCTTGGATAACTTTTTCTGCTTGTTGCTGCATGGACCTGAAATCCACGCCCGGACCATAGATTACTAAATGCGTACACTGAAGGGTGAGTGACCATTAATGCTTCAGTACCGCACGCAAGGGCCTTGCCGGGAGGCTTGCCTTCAGATAGCTCAAAATCAGCGCAGAAGGCGAATGGCAACCACACCGCAAATCGCGGTTCAGATGGACCAACAAGGTACGTGTGCACGCACTATAACGTGCGCGACTTTTTTCTTCCTCTCGATTCGAAGGTCGAGTCGGCTGGTGTGATGGGGTGGCTTTCCGGGCATGCCATTTGTGTTCTGGTCCTTTTCTCTTGCCACCAACCGGCGGGAGTCGGGGCGGACAATTGCGCTGTGGGGCATCCTCTGGCCAAAGCATGCCGCAAGGGTGGAATTATGTCACACGGCATTCGCTGCCTATCGCTTCCCGAGGCAATCGCTTACGACATTGATGATCCACATCTTGCGGCGAACGCTACATCACGCCGGCGCTTGATGGGGTCGTCGCCATTTTTTGGGGATGTGTATGGCGGAAGTGGCTCAAATGTTCAGACTCGCTCGTCTTCGCGTAGCGCAGAAGAAACGGATTGCGCGAACTGAAAGTGCTTTAAATGCTACTTAATTCCGCCGCGTGCGAATGACGGCTCTCGAGCTTCCCGCTCAGGCCCAGGGCGATACTCTGCATATATAGTTCCAAGTCAAAACGGTTCTCGTTCAGAACGCGGTCGAAGACGGTGTCTCCAAGGTGCAATGCTATGTGTTCCAGTCGCTTCGACAGGCTGGTAGCCCTACCCTCACTGCGATTTTGAGCAGTTCCGGGGTGGAACGCGATGTGAGGAAAGGCAAAGTGCATATTGCGTTTCATAGCTCTCGCTGACTCCTCGAACCGATCCACAACCCCCACAAACGGCAGCTCCCGCAATCGCGCGCTGGCTACCAGATAGTCGGCATTGGTCGCTCGCGCAGTGCGCATATCCCGCTCACGCCCGGCAAGACAAATGGTCTGGAAATTCCGGAATACGGCAGTTCCTTCGTCGGACAGCCCCCACTCGACAAATCCCTTTAAGTCCGTACTCTGAGCGATGCGCACGCTTGGGCTGAGGCTGTCCGGCGCCTGCCGCCGCTCGAAGTGATAGACGGATTCGACCCGGTCGATCGGATGACGAAGGAAGAGGATCGGGTGGATCCGCAGGCCAGGGTGTTCTGGCAATGGCAACCTTGCCTGATGGCTAGAGACGACTTCCAGCGTGGGATTGGCGAGGATGTAGTCGAGCAATTCTTGGCTGGTTAACGTGTCCCAGGGATACTTGCCTTCGACGGCGCCATTCGTTTCGGGAAAACCGGCGTGGAGTATGGCATCGACCGTCGTGCCTGCATTCTTGAAGATGTGGTAGTGGACGATGACGTCGCGAATCTTGTCGGTCATGAAAATCGGGGATGCATGGAAGTGCCCCTCCCCGCGAGGCAAAGCACTCGCCGGGAGGGTGCTCGCCAGACTGCCGCCTGGCGAGGCGCGCGATTCAGTGGGCGTGTTCTGCCAGCGGGTTCCGATGATACTCCTGGGAGCGCTGCACGGTTTGTGCCAGCTTGTCGATGCACGCCGTTTCGGTGGCCGTGCTGGTGTCAATGATCAGGTCGGGCGCGAGCGGTGGCTCATAGGGGGAACTGATACCGGTAAACTGAGCTATCTCACCGCGCTTGACTTGCGCATAGAGGCCTTTGGGATCGCGCGCGCGGCATTGTTCCACATCGGCGCGAACGTAGACTTCCATGAAGCGCTCGGCGCCGACGATCTCGCGCGCGGTTTGCCGGTCACGGGCACTCGGCGAGATCATGGAGACGAGAACCAGTACCCCCTGGTCATTGAGCATCCGTGCTATCTGCGCCGCCCTGCGGACGTTCTCGTGGCGATCCTCGGCGGAGAATCGCAGGTCCTGGCAAAGGCCCGCGCGTAGTTCGTCACCGTCGATGCGAAGCGCGCGGATACCTGAGCCTTGAAGCCACAATTTGGCGCCGTCGGCTAGTGTTGATTTTCCGGCGCCGCTCAGCCCGGTCAACCAGATAGTTAGCGGTCGTGGCTCGCTTGTGATGTGAGTGTGCCGCGCGCCGTCGCACGTGTGCAGTTCGAGAGTCCGGGGTCTCATGGGGTGTGGGGCAACCGTGCACCTCTGTCGGGGCATTGGTGTGCTTCCTGGCATTTTTAGAATTTTTTTTATACCCGGGACGAGGGGTACTAATCAAGCGAGAAATGCGGGCGAATGTTCCCTCTTATTTAAGTCTGAGGTGAAGGAACTTCAAATCACCCCTACTGCCCGCCGGCTTGGCCGCTACTCCTAGCCCCCCGCCAAGAGTGTCTTCCACTGCTGCGCAAGGCGTTCCTGCGAATAGGTCTTTGCCTTTTCCCTTGCCGCCTTCCCAAGACAATCTGCCTCATGGGGATGGCGGATAATGCGCACCAGGTTAAGAGCGAGCGCTTCCGGGTCGTCTTTGGGCACTATCAATGCATCCTGCCCAGCTGCCAGCAGTTCCTGGGGCCCTGTCTCGCAGTCGGTCGACACGATCGGCAAACCAAATGCCATGGCCTCGATCAGCACCAGCCCGAAGCCTTCATACCGCGAGCTGAGGCAGAAAACGGAGGCTTGCTCGTAAGCCGTCGTTACGTCTGAGGAGACCCCTGGCATCGTCACGCGGTCACATAGGCCAAGCTGGTCGCGCAAGGCCTCTAGCGCCGCGCGCTCCTCGCCCTCGCCAACGATCATCAACTGCCACTCCGGCTCCAGCCGGGACACCGTCGACCACGCGCGCAGCAGCACATCGAAGCCCTTGGCGGCTACCAGCCTACCCACGGCGAGCACGATCTTGCCCGTCCTGGGCGCGGGTTGCGCGGGCATCGCGAAGGGCAGGGGGTTCGGAATACAGACCACCGCACTGCGGGGGCGCAGGGCTTCCATCCAGCGTGTCCGGTCCCGCTCAGTCAGCACCACGATGGCTTTGCAATAGCGCGCGGCTAAGCGGCGGGCGAACCCGCGTGCCGGCTTGCCGAGGTCCTCGCCGAAGTGGCAATGCTCCCAGGCGATGTGCCGTGTACCCAGCCCAAGCGTCGCGGGCAAGGCGAAGAGCGCGAGCATGGTGTCCACCTGCACCAGCACGTCGATATTGTGTGTCCTGACATGGCGTCTTATGCCTGCCACCGTTGCGGCATACGCACGCTTGAAGGAAGGGCGCTGCGCGAACACCGTTTCATGGGTGACAGCGGGGTGCAGCGCAAAACAGCTGGCAGGGTCCCAAAGACTCAGGATGCTGACGGGGTAGCCTTGCTCGGCGAGCATATTGGCGATGGTGGCGGTCATGCGTTCCGCCCCGGCCATCGCATTCAACGTCCCGGTAAGAAAGCACAGCCTGGGCAGCTCGCCGGTCACGCGCGGGCCTCTTGCACGGCTGGACGGCCTCTTGCGCTTTGTATCCAGATCGCGATGCCAAACAGCACCGAAAGCAGGTTGGCGACGGCGTAGCCGAGAATGGCACCGTACACGCCGAGGCGGGGTATGGCGATGAGGTCGATGACGATGGTGACGACGAACACCAGGGCCCATTTGATCGCCACCAGCCGCGGACGCCGCAGGTAGATCGGCAGCAAGGTCAGACCGACGTCGGCAAAGATCAGCGTCGAGGCGAGCGCGGAGAGTTGCAGCAGGCTGGCCGCAGAGGCGAAGGCGGAGCCATAGAGCAGGTGGATGATCCAGTGCGCGCTCAACGCGATCGCGATGCCGCCGGCAACACCGACGGCCATCATGCCGCCGGCGATCTTGAGGATGTTGCGGCGCGCCTGGGTCAGCGTGGGCTGCGCGTACACATAGATGGGCGCTACGCCAGCCGAGAGGATGGTGGCGACCATGACAAAGTTGTCCAGGATCTGCATCGATGCCGCGTAGGCGCCCAGTTCGCCGAGCGGTACTAGTGGCTTGAGCAGCAACTGGTCGATCCGGCGCGATCCCATCATCAGCATGAAGCTGGCCCAGAACAGCAGTCCGTTGCTAAACAGCTCGCGGACCATCGCGGGTTCATAGGTCACGCGGGCCCGTGGCGCGCGTGCCAGATAGTAGGTCGTCAGGAATATCGCCATGACGACCGGCTCTAGCGAGAAGGCTAGTGCGTAGGAGGGCACGTGATGGATGCCGAGCGCGAACAGGAGTGCGACGCCCGCCGCCTTTACCGACAGCGAGGCAAGATTGAAGAGCGTGTTCGGGCGGGTCCTTGTATGCGCTTGCAACCACGCCGTGACGATGCCGAAGGGTTCCCTGAGCACCACAGCCAGTCCAATGATCAACGCCGGTAGCCAGAATTCGATGGTCTGGCCGGTGACGACCAGGAAAGCGCACATCAGCAGATAGCCGAGAATACCGGCAGCTAGCCTGAGCCGGAATGCGTGGACCACCAGCCGATGCTGCGCCAGCGGATCCTGGTTGGCCACCAGGCGCGGGATAACGACTTCGCCACCACAGATCAGCGCAATCGATGAAGCAATGTAGACCACGGCCTGCGCATACTGGAAATGCGCGAAGCCCTCCGGCCCCAGCCCGCGCGCCAGCATGGCCACGATGCCGATGCCGGCGCCCACCTGCAGGCCCCGTTCGACCAGCATCCATACCAGGTTACTGGCAACCTTGCGTTGCATCAGACGGGCTCCGCACAGGCCGCGGGAGCCATCCGGGCCAGGCTCGCATAGCGGGCCAGCCACTGGCGGGCCACAGCTTCAAGGCTGAAGCGCGACACGATGCGCTCGCGCCGGGCGGCCTGCTCGGCCGCCGCGCCGCGGCCGGCCCCAAGCACTTCGCCGATGGCGGTGGCGAGAACTTGGGCGTCGCCCCTGGACACGATCGTCCCGCAGTCGCCGAGCAACGCCGCGACGCCGGCGGCGTCGGTGGCGACCACCGGACACCCGCATGCAAGCGCTTCGCCCACAGCCAGGGGCATGCCTTCGATCTCCGAGGAAAGAACAAATAGGTCGGCCGCGTTGAGCAATGCCGGGACGTCGCGGCGGGTGCCCGCCAGCATGACGCTGCCGCTTAGCGCCTGTTGGCGAATACGTTGCTCCAGGGCGGCGCGTTCAGGCCCCTCGCCGGCGATCAGCAGGCGCGCCTTGACCTCGTCGGTGCCGGCCCGGAAAAGGGCGAATGCGTCGATCAATACGTCCTGTGCCTTTTCGGGCACAAGACGCCCGACATTGATCAGCAGGCGCGTGTCGTCATCCAAACCAAGTTCCGTCCGTGCAATGTTCCTCGCCGCCGGGTCGGGGCGGAACTGGGTGGTATCGATGCCATTCGGCACCACGGTGATGCGTGCGGCGGGTACGGCACCAGACTTCACCATCGCTAGGCGGCCTTCCGGGCTGACATGCGTAGTGAGGCTCGCCCAGCGGTCCGTGAGCCGATAGGCGAGCATGCGCATCCTGCCGCCTTCGCGCGCGCTGTGCGCGGTACAGATGACGGGCGGGCAGGGCGACACTGCGGCAAGCACCCGAGCGATCAGGTTGGCGTGCACCATATGGGCGTGAATGATTTCCGGACGCCACTCTCGCACAAAACTGCGCAGGTGCCAAAATGCCCGAGCCATCGATAGGGGTGTCTTGCGCATGTCGAGCGCCAGCAGTCTGACCGTGGCAGGCAGGTCCACCCCGCATCCCGGTGTCAGGCTGACCACTGCTACGACATGCCCCAGTGCGACAAATTGCCGCGCCAGCGCCGCCACTTGCTGCTCCGCGCCGCCAAGCTGCAGGCCGGTGCTCAGCAACAGGATGCGCATGCGGGCCGTGGCGCCCTGGGAGAGCGATGGCGTGTTCACCGAGCCCCGTATCCCGTCAACAACGTTCGCAGGGTCTTCACCCCGATCAGCAGGTCCAGCGCAAACGAACAGTGCTTCACGTAATACAGGTCGTAACTGAGCTTGGTCACCGTTTCTTCATGTGTGCCGACGTAGCCTTGCTGCACCTGCGCCCAGCCCGACAAGCCAGGCCGCACCAGGTGGCGGTAGGGATAGTAGGGGATGGTATGGGCGAATTCCTTGACCATGGGTACCTGTTCGGGGCGCGGGCCGATCAGGCTCATATCGCCCGCCAGCACGTTCCATAGCTGGGGGATTTCGTCGAGCCGGTATTTGCGGATCACGCGGCCTACGCGGGTGACGCGCGGGTCGCGGCGGGCGGCGAATTGCGCGGGCGCGCCGGCGTCGAATCCCATGCTGCGGAACTTGAACATGGTGAAGGATTTGCCGAAGAGTCCCACGCGCGCCTGGCGGAACAGCGCGGGCCCGGGCGATTCGAGGCGGATCGCGATGGCCACCGCCACGCCCAACGGCAGTGCGAGCGGCGCCAGGCAAACCACCGCGGCGAGATCGATCAGGCGCTTGGCGAAGCTATAGAAATAGTGCGCGGCGTAGTCGTCGAGGAAGTTCTCGTCGATGTGTGCCAGGCCGACGCGGCCGGTCAGCATCTCGCCGATCCGGTCCACCGAATACATGCGCACGTGGCTGAGCTTGAACTGGGCGAGCACACGGGTGCGCTCGGGATCGGCGGTGGCGTTGCGGTCCAGCATCAGGCCGTCGCAATGTACCGCTTCCTCCAGCGAGCTGATGGCCTGGAAGCGGGTGGGGCTGGCGGGCGCCGCGCCTGGCATGGCGAGGATCTTCTCCAGTTGTGCCAGCGTGGCGGCATCGGTGTAGCCGAATACCGGTACGTAATTGCGCACGAAGTGCCGGTAGCCGAACCAGATCCAGCCAAGCGTGGTGAGGTAGCTGAGCAGCAGCGCACCGCGCGAGTATTCGAGGTGGAAGGCGGCAAAGGCGAAGAGCAGCGCCGCGAAGGGCAGGGTGGCGGCCAGTCCGACGAGGCTGTTGCCTTCCATGGCGGGCAGGTGCAGCGAGCGGTGCAGCAACACGAAGGAGAACAGGTAGGGCAGTGCCGACCACAGCAGCGTGCGGGTGAAGACGTAGGTGACAAGTCCGGCGTGATGCGCGAATTCGGCCAGTACGATATTGAGGCCGAACAAGAGCAGGCCGAGCAGCGCCCAGGCCAGCATGCGGCTGGCGCGGCGGATGGTTTCCGAGCCTTGGGCGCGGGTCAGCTGGGCGGGGCGGCCGACGATGTGTATCTTGTTCATTGTCCGCTTGCTCCGGTACTGGCCGCCGCACGGGCGGCGGCGAGGCCGCCAGCCAGCGCTTGCAGGTAGATCGCCCAAGTCGCCTCGGCCATCGGCGCCAGGCCAAACTCCCTCGCCCATCGGGTCCGAGCAGCACGTCCCAGGCTCTCGCGCAAGGCGGTGTCGCCTGCCAGGCGTTCCAGCGCGCCTGACCACGCATGTTCGTCGTTGCCGGCGACCAGCAGGCCGCAGGCGCCGTCGTCGAGTTGCTCGCGGATGCCCGGCAGGTCGCTGGCGATGACCGGCAGCCCGGCCCGCATGGCCTCCAGGACCGACAACGGGAAGCCTTCGTGGTCCGATGCCAGCGCAAAGGCCTGGGCCGAGGCCAGCAGGGCGGGAACGTCTGCGACCGGGCCGGCAAACCGTACGCGCCCCGGTGCCATGGTGTCGGCCAGGGTCCGCAAGGCGGCCATTTGGGGGCCTCCGCCGGCCAGTACCAGTTCGCAATCGGGCAGCGCGGCGCGCGCGAAGGCGCGGATCAGCAGGTCGGCGCGCTTCGGTGCGGCCAGGCGCGCCACCATGACGATGCGCCGCAGGGGCGCGCCGGGCGTGGCGCGCGCGCTGCTGTCGGCAATGCCGTTGCGGATCACGCTGATCCGCGCGGCGGGAATTGGCAGTGCCGCGGCCAGCGACCGTTCAGCCTGGGCTACACAGATCAGGCGGGTCGTCAGCGGTGCCAGCAGCCATTCCATCACCCGCGAGACAAGGCGCTGGCGGGCCGGGGCCGCGGCCTTGAAGGCGAAGCCGTGCACCGTATAGACCACCGGGATGCCGAGTAGCCAGCCGGCCACCCGGCCCAGCGCGCCGGCCTTTGCGCTGTGGGCGTGGATCAGGTCGGGCTGCGCGGCGCGCAGCGCAGCCAGCAGTTGCCTGAGCGTGGCCAGCGCGCGCAACGGCGACAGGGCATTGTCAAGCAGCGGCAGGCGTACGGTGCGGGCGCCGGCGGCCCGTGCGATGTCCAGCAGGGGGCCATCTCCCCCGGCCAGCAGCACGGGCTCGGTCCTGTCGCGCAGCGCCTGAAGCAGATCGGCGACGTGCGTCTGCGCCCCGCCGATCTCGGAGTTCGTGATCAGGTAGGCGATGCGCGGGCGGAGCGGGTGGTGGTTGGGCAGGGGCGAAGGCACTGGGCAAATCGCAAAGGGGACTAGGGGAATGGAGCTGGAATATAGATCGGTAGGGCCGTCGCTCCGGCAGAAGGTTCCATCAGGTGCCCAGGATGAAAAAAGGGCAAAAAATCCGAAAAATGCACTCAAACACGGCCCGGAGGTGCCGGTCGGCCGAATCCGGGACGAGTGACGCGAACCCGCTAACGGCCAACCGAAGCAGTTTGCGGCAGGTCCGGCCGGTCCCCGCACGGCGGGTGTTCCTGGGGCCATGCGGGTCGGCTGGCCGCCCCCTTTCGTGCGTAGCCGAACGATTATAACTGGCGTGCCCTCCGCAATCCGGCAAAATACGGCCTTTGACGCATTTGCTCGCCGCGCCGGCTCAGGCCGGGACTGGTGGCCGGCAAAGTCGACCGGTTCAACCGCAAATATTCAGGATGACCCATGCAAATTGATCCTTCCATTTTCAAGGCCTACGATATCCGCGGCATCGTCGGCAAGACCCTGACGCGCGACGTGGCGCGCGCGATTGGCCTGTCCTTTGGCACGGCCGCCGCCGAGCAAGGCGAGCGCGCAGTGGTGGTGGGGCGCGACGGACGCCTGTCGGGCCCGGACCTGCTGGGCGGGCTGATCGAAGGCCTGCGCGCCGCTGGCATGGATGTGATCGATCTTGGCATGGTTGCTACGCCGATGGTTTATTTCGGCACCAATGTCGACCTGGCGGGGCGCCGAGCCACTTCCGGCATCATGGTGACGGGCAGCCACAATCCGCCCGACTACAACGGCTTCAAGATGGTGCTGGCCGGCAAGGCGATCTACGGCGAGCAGATCCAGGCGCTGCGCCAGCGGATCGAGGCCGGCCAGTTCGCCAGCGGCGCCGGTGGCTGCCAGCAGGTCGACATTCGCCAGCAGTACCTGGACCGCATCGTCGGCGACGTCAAGCTGGCGCGCCCGATGAAGATCGCGCTCGATGCCGGCAATGGCGTGGCGGGCGCCTTTGTCGGCGACCTGTTCCGCGCGCTGGGTTGCGAGGTGACGGAGCTGTTCTGCGAGGTGGACGGCAACTTCCCCAACCACCATCCCGATCCCGCCCATGTGGAAAACCTGCAGGACCTGATGCGCTGCCTGAAGGACACCGACTGCGAGCTGGGCCTGGCTTTCGACGGCGACGGCGACCGCCTGGGCGTGGTGACCAAGGATGGGCAGGTGATCTTCCCCGACCGCCAACTGATGCTGTTTGCCGAGGAGATCCTGTCGCGCAATCCTGGCCAGCAGATCATCTATGACGTCAAGTGCACCGGCAAGCTGGCGCCCTGGATCCGCCAGCACGGCGGCGAGCCGCTGATGTGGAAGACCGGCCATTCGCTGGTCAAGGCCAAGCTCAAGGAAACCGGCGCGCCGCTGGCCGGCGAGATGAGCGGCCACGTGTTCTTCAAGGATCGCTGGTACGGTTTCGACGATGGCCTGTACACGGGCGCGCGCCTGCTGGAGATCCTGTCGAAGCACGCCGACCCGAGCGCCTTGCTGAACGCCTTGCCGAACTCCAACTGCACGCCCGAGCTGCAGCTCAAGTGCGCCGAGGGCGAAGCCTTCACGCTGCTCGACAAGATCCGCGCCAATGCGAAGTTCGACGGCGCGCGCGAGGTCATCACCATCGACGGCGTGCGCGTGGAGTACGCCGATGGCTTTGGCCTGGCACGTCCGTCCAACACCACCCCGGTGGTGGTGATGCGTTTCGAGGCCGACAGCGACGCTGCGCTGGCACGCATCCAGGCCGAGTTCAAACGCGTGATCCTGGCGGAAAAGCCGGACGCGCAACTCCCGTTCTGAGCGGATGCCGTTGAATGAGCCCCAGAAGGGCAAATCGGGAAAATCGGGCATACCGGGCCAATCGGTGACGCAGCATGCGCTGCCCGCGCGGCCGCGCATCCTGGTGGTCAAGGTCTCATCGCTGGGCGACGTGGTGCACAACATGCCGTTGATCCACGACCTGCGCGCGCGCTGGCCGGACTGCGAGATCGACTGGGTGGTCGAGGAAGGCTATGTGGATCTCGTGCGCTTGCTGCCGGAAGTGCGGCGGGTGATCCCGTTCGCCTTGCGCCGCTGGCGCAAGCGTTTCTATCAGGCCGCCACCTGGCGGGAGATCGGTGCGTTCAGGCGGGCTCTGCGCGAGGATGCCTACGACGCCGTGATCGAGACCCAGGGCTTGCTCAAGACCGCGGTGGTGGCCCGTGTGGCCAGCCGCCGCGCCGGTGCGCCGGTGATCGGGCTGGCCAACGCCACCCAGGGCTCCGGCTATGAGCCGGCCGCGCGGCTCTTCTATACCGATTCGGTGACGGTGCCGCGCCAGACCCACTCGGTACGGCGCTCGCGCCTGCTGGGCTCGGCCCTGACGGGGCTCGCGCCGCCGGAGCCGCCCCGGTTTTTCGGTCCTGGCGCGCGCGGGCTGCATGTCGGCGATCCGCTATGGGCGGGCCTGCCGGCGCGCTACGCGGTATGTTTCCACGCCACCGCGGGTGCGAAGAAGAAGTGGCCGCTGGCCAGCTGGCACGACCTCGGCCGGCGGCTGGCGGACGAAGGCTTGACCATGCTGCTGCCCTGGGGCAACGAAGCGGAGCGCCGCGCGGCGGAAGAGATCGCCGCCGGCGTGCCGCAGGCGCAGGTGCTGCCGCGCTTCACCGTCATGCAGGGTTTCGGCTTGATCAACCGCGCGGAAGTGGTGATCGGGGTCGATACGGGCCTGGTCCACATCGCCGCGGCGCTGTGCCGGCCGACCGTGGAAATTTATACCGCCACCTGGCGCTGGAAGACCGAAGGGTACTGGTCCGATTGCATCGCCAATGTGGGCGACGACGGCGTGGTGCCGACGGTCGATGAAGTCCACGCCGCCGCGCGGCGCGTGCGCGGGCAGGGGATCTGATGCTGCGCGTCTTGTATAACCTGCTATGGCTGCTGGCGCTGCCAGTGGCGCTGCTGCGCCTGGTGTGGCGCGCGCGCAAGGAACCCGGCTATGTGCAGCACGTCGGCGAGCGTCTTGGCGCCTACGGCAAGCTGCCGGCCGCCGGGCCCTGGCTGTGGGTCCACGCGGTGTCGGTGGGCGAGACCCGCGCCGCGCAGCCGCTGATCGACGCGCTGCTGGCGCGCTATCCGTCCCACCGCATCCTGCTCACGCATATGACGCCCACCGGGCGCCAGACCGGCGCCCAGTTGTATGGCGGGCAGCCGCGCGTGATGCAATGCTATCTGCCCTATGACCTGCCCTGGCTGGTGCGGCGTTTCCTGCGTTATTTCCGTCCGGTGGCGGGCATGCTGATGGAAACCGAGGTATGGCCCAGCCTTGTGCGAGGCGCCCGCGTGGCGGGCGTGCCGCTGTTGCTGGTCAATGCCAGGCTGTCGCCGCGAAGCTTCCGCCGCACTGCGCGCTTTGGGCGGGCCGCAACGGCGATGTATCGCGACTTCACGGCGGTGCTGGCGCAGACCCAGGGGGATGCCGAACGCTTTCGTGCTCTTGGGCTGCCTTCGGTGCAGGTGACCGGCAACCTCAAGTTCGATATGCAGCCGCCAGAGGATGGCTTGCGCCGTGGCCGTGTGTTGCGCCAGGGATTCGGCGCGCGCGCCGTGTTCGCTGCCACCAGCACCCGCGAAGGCGAGGAGGCGCTCTTGCTCGAAGCGTTCTCGCGCTGGCAGGCGCTGGCGTCGGACGTGCCCGGCGCCGTGCCGCGCCCGGCTTTGCTGCTGGTGCCCCGCCATCCGCAGCGGTTCGACGAAGTGGCTGGCCTGGTGACGCGTGCTGGCTTCTCCGTGCAGCGCCGTAGTGCGCTTGGCGATGCCGCCGCATGGGAGCAATCGGGCCTGCCGGAGCCGGTCACGGCGGATGTGTTGCTGGGTGATTCGATGGGGGAGATGGCGCTGTATTTTGCCGCAGCGGATATCGCCTTTATCGGCGGCAGCCTGCTGCCCCTGGGCGGCCAGAACCTGATCGAAGCCTGTGCCGCCGGTACGCCGGTGCTGATCGGGCCGCATACCTTCAACTTTGCGCAGGCCACCGAGGACGCGATTGCCGCGGGCGCCTGCGAGCGCGTGGCGGATGCCGGCGAGCTGATGCGTGCGGCCGCAGTGATATTAGGCGATCCGCCAGGGCTTGCCGCCATGCGCGAGAACGCGCGCGAATTCGCGGTACTTCACCGGGGCGCTACCGCGCGGACTGTGGCAGCGCTGGAGATGGTACTCGGCAAGGCGCGCTAGGCGCCGCCAGCCAGGTGCAGACTCCTTCGCTGCAACCCGAGGCCTTGTAGGCCAGCGCCCGATGGGCTGCGAGCACACAGTTCGCTACACTCTCCGGAGTGAGGGCCAGACTCGCGCCCCCTTCAGGCCCGCAAAACCGCCCCGGAGCGGCGCGGGCCAGCCCGGCCGCGCCCCTTTTCAGGAGCTTTTCAGATGCAGAAAACCATTCGTCTTTCGCCCGGCGCGCTGGCTGCGCGCGCCGCCGCCGCCGTCATGCTTGCCGCGGCCCTGGGCGCTTGCACCACATCGCCCGCGCCGGATTCGCCCGGCGCCGGGGCCAGCCTGAACCAGGCCCAGACCGGCGGCCCCAGCCGCTGGGAACTGGTGCGCTGGCAGCAGGCCGACGGCACGCTCAAGCCCATCCCGCATGGCGATAACGGCGAGCCGATCATCTTTGAATTCAATAGCGGCATCGATTCGGCGCAAGGCACCGTCAGCGGGTACAGCGGCTGCAATCGTTTTACCGGCGGCTATGGCAAGACGGCAACGGGCATGCGTTTCGACAGGCTGGCTGGCACGCGCATGGCCTGCGTGCCGCCGCGCGGCGATCTGGAGTCCGCGCTGCTCAATGCCATGCAGTCGCCGTTCACTACCGTGGGCACGCAGCCGTCGGCCGGGTCGACGGGACGCCAGATCATCTGGAAGACCGCCGGCGGCGACCTGCTGCAATTCATCGAGCGCGAAGGCGTGGGCAAGCGCGGCGCCAGGCTGGATGCGCAGGCAGCGGCCGGCGGCGTCGAGAAGACGGTGTACGTGGATTCGCAGCGGGTGGAATGCTCGGGCGTGGGCCGGCAGACGTGCTATCGCGTGCGCGACAACCCCAATGCGCCGTGGACGCTCTGGTATGGGCCGATCGAGGGACTGGATTTCGAGCCGGGCATCGCATACACCTTGCGCGTGCGCGAGACCCGGGTGGAGAACCCGCCGGCGGACGCGTCGGCTATCCGGTGGCAGTTGCTGAGCGTGGAGTCCCGTACGCGGGCCAACTGAGCGGCGCCAGGACGCCGGGCCAGCATGCAAAACGCCGCGGTCGAAGCCGCGGCGTTTCTGTTTCGAGCAAATGCCGGTTGGCCGGCGGCCGACAGGCCTTCACATTCAGCTGCGCGGCGCGGGCGCTCCGGCGATGGCTTCCTTGCGCGTGGCAGTGCGCTTTGCCGCTGGCGGTGCACCGGCGGGCGATACCGTGCCGAGCTTTACCTTGTCCGGCAGCTTGTACATCGAGCCCGGCGCCGAGGTCAGCAGCGTGTTGATCTGCACGACATCCTCCTCGCTCAGCGCGCCCGTCGCGGCCTTGAGACGCAGCCCGTTCATGATTGTGTCGTAGCGCGCCTTGGCCAGGTCGCGGCGGGTGGAGAACAGCTGCGCCTCGGCGTTCAGCACGTCGATATTGATGCGCACGCCCACTTCATAGCCGAGCTGGTTGGATTCCACCGCGCTCTGTGCCGAATGCTCGGCGGCTTCCAGTGCCTTGACCTGCGCCAGGCCGTTGGACACGCCCGAGTAGGTCTGCCGCGCGTTCTGGGCGGCGGCGCGGCGCGCGAACTCGAGGTCGCTGGCTGCCTTGTCGGCCAGTGCCGCGGTCTCGCGCACGCGCGACTGGATCTGGCCGCCGCTGTAAATCGGCACGTTCAGTTGCACGCCGATCTGGGCGCTGTTGTAGCGGCTGGAAATATTGACCTGCTGCGTGGCATTGCCGGTGGAGTTGACGAAGCCATAGGAGGCTACGAGGTCGACCGTGGGCAGGTGGCCGGCACGCGCCTTGTTGTACTCGCGCTGCGCCGTGTCGAGGTTGTAGCGGGCCAGGCCCACTTGCGGATTGGTGTTCTCGGCCTGGCTGGCCCAGGTGTTCACATCGGCCGGCTGCGGACCGGGAAGGGGGGCGGCGGGGCGCAATCCCAGCAGTTCGTCGACCGGCTTGCTGGTGATCTGCTGCAGGTTGGCGCGCCGGATTTCGAGGTCGCTCTGCGCCGCGATTTCGGTCGAGGTGGCGAGATCGTAGCGGGCCTGCGCATCGTTGGCGTCGGTGATGGTGGCGGTGCCGACCTCGAAGTTGCGCTTGGCCTGCGCCAACTGCTCGCCGATTGCCTTCTTCTGCGCGCCGGCCAGGTAGAGGTTGTCCTGCGCGGCCAGCACGTCGAAGTAGGCTTGCGAAGTGCGGGTGATCAGGTCGAGCTGTGCCTGGCTGAAGGTGACCTCGCCAGCCAGCGCTGCCAGTTCGCCCTGCTTGTAGGTCTCCCAGCGATCCCAGCGGAACAACGGCTGGACCAGTTGCAGCGTCCAGTTATTGTTGTTGAGGAAGCGGTCCGCCACGAACGGCACCGTCTGGTCGATGTTGGTGCGCGTGGCGCCGAGCGTGCCGTTGATCTGCGGCAGCAGGCCGGAGCGTCCCTGCGGGAGCTTTTCCAGGGTGGCCGTCAGTTGCGAACGCGCGCTGGCGAACTGCGCATCGTTGGCTTGCGCGTCGCGGTAGACCTGGAGCAGGTCGGCGCCATGCGCGGCCGGCAGTTGCAGCAGCGCAAGCAGGGAACCCGTCAGTGCCAGGCGCGTCTTGGGCACGCCCCGCGCAGGGAAAAGCGCAAACCTCATGACATCTCCAGTCTGCCGGGCACCGGGCGCGCGGCTAACGTTTCTAACGATCAGCGTTCTAGGGAATCGGCGCCGCGGGAAGCCGGCGCCCTGGGAATGATGCTTGTGCTGCTGCTATTGCTGCTATTGCTGCTAGCGCTGCTAGCGCTGGTGGTGCTCAGTACTTCGGCATCGCCGGGTCGACCTGCTCGGACCAGGCGTGCACGCCGCCCGTCAGGTTGTAGACCTTGGCAAATCCTTGCCGCTCGAGGAAGCTGGCCACCTGCATGCTGCGCGCGCCGTGATGGCAGATGCAGACGATGTCGGCCTCCTCGTCGAGCTCGGCGGCGCGTGCCGGGATCTGGCCCATCGGGATATGGGTGATGCCGGGCATGGCGCAGGTCTGCACTTCCCAGCCTTCGCGTACGTCGAGCAGCACCGGCTGTGCGCGGCCGGTGTCGGCCAGCCAATGCGCCAGTTCGGGGGCGTTGATTAACTGCATGTCCTGGGTCCCGCTCAGAAGTGGAAGCGTGAAGGCTGCTCGGCGCCGATCAGCGGCGTGACGGCAGTCTCGAACAGGTTGACCGTCTTGTACTCGGTCTCGCTGACGCGCGTGATGATCTGGGCCTCCATGGCCGGCAGGGCGCCGACGAACGCGGCGATGCGCCCGCCAATCTTGACCTGCGACAGGATGAATGCCGGCACCGATGGCAGCGCGCCCGAGATGCAGATCACGTCGTAAGGCGCGCTGGCGGCCCAGCCGGCGGCGGCATTGCCTTCGGCCACGTCGACATTGGTCACGCCGGCGTCGGCCAGGTTCTTGCGGGCCAGCGCGGCCAGTTCCGGCAGGATGTCCACGGTCAGCACATGGCGCGCGCGGTGCGCCAGCAGGGCGGCCATGTAGCCGGAGCCGGCGCCGATCTCAAGCACTTGTTCGTGCTTGCGCACGGCCAGGTCCTGCAGGATGCGGGCTTCCACGCGCGGGGCCAGCATGTTCTGGCCGCCCGGCAGCGGGATTTCCATATCGACGAAGGCCAGCGCGGCGTAGGCCTGCGGCACGAACTGTTCCCGCTTGACCACCGCCAGCAGGTCCAGGATTTCCTGATCCAGCACATCCCACGGGCGGATTTGCTGTTCGATCATGTTGAATCGGGCTTTCTCGAGATCCATCTTGCCATTCCTTCCAATGCCAACCGCTAATCAGTTCTGAATTCCGGCCGCGCGGTGCCAGGGGCCGGGGGAAATCCGTCAAACCTGACATTTTAACTCTTCGTCAAGACAGTTGCCCAAGCGCGTGGCCCCGGGTGTGGCCTGCATGCCGCAGTCTTGCCAGGGCCACGGCTTTCCGGGTATCGGCCGGCGCTGCCTCATTCCGCACTCGCCGGCCCGTGCGCGGGCGCATCGGCCGCCTGCGGCGCGGCGGCGCGGGCGGGAGCCGCCTCCTTGCCACGCCACAGCCGGCCCAGCCAGGCGCCTAAATCGTCCAGGTACGTATAGATCACCGGCACCACCACCAGGGTCAGGATCGACGAGGTGATGATGCCGCCGATCACCGTCTGGCCCATCGGCGCGCGCTGCTCCGCGCCTTCGCCCAGGCTGAAAGCGAGCGGCACCATGCCGAAGATCATGGCCAGCGTGGTCATCAGGATCGGCCGCAGCCGCACGCGCGCGGCAGCCACCAGCGCCGCCTCGCGCGACATCGGCGGCTGGCCGTCGGTACCGCGCCGGGCCTGGTTGGCGAAGTCGATCAGCAGGATGGCGTTCTTGGTCACCAGCCCCATCAGCATGATGAAACCAATGATGGAGAACATGTTCAGCGTGGAGCGGAACAGCAGCAGCGCAGCGAACACGCCGATCAGCGTGAGCGGCAGCGAGGTCATGATGGCGATGGGCTGGAAGAAGCTGGCGAACTGCGAAGCCAGGATCATGTAGATAAAGATCACCGCCAGCGCCAGCGCCGATACCGCGAAGCCGAACGATTCGTTCATCGATTTGGTGGAACCGCCGAAGCGGTACTTGTAGCCCGCCGGCCAGTTCATGCCGTCCAGCACCGTCTTGACCTCGCGCGCGACCTCGCCCTGCGAGCGCCCCGCGGTATTGGCGGTCAGCTCCACTTCGCGGTTCAGGTCGCGCCGGCTGATCTGGTTGGCGCCGGTGGTGGGCACCAGTTCGGCGATCTGGCGCAGCGGCACCATGCGCGGCGAGCCGTCGGTGTTGGTCTGGCTGCTGGCGATCATCAGCGCGCTGAGGTCGGCCATGCCGGTGCGCGCGTCCTTGGGCAGGCGCACGCGTACGTCGTAGTTCTGGTCGTCGGGCGCGCGCCAGGAACTGATGGCGTCGCCGGCCAGCAGCGGGCGCAGCGCGTTGCCGATCTGCACGATGCCCACGCCCAGGTCGGATGCCAGTTCGCGGCGGATGCGCACTTCCACCGTGGGGCGGTCGTCCTTCATGCTGGAATCCAGGTCGGTCAGGCCGCGCACCGCGGCCATGCGCCGGCTGGCCTCCACCGACAGGCGCCGCAGCGTTTCCAGGTCGTCGCCCTGGATCGACACCTGCAGCGCCTTCTGCCCGCCGGCGCCATCGGGCATGCCGACCATGGTCAGCGTGATGCCGGCGATGCCCGCCAGCCGCTCGCGGATCATCGGGTTGAGCTGCGTGGTGGTGAGCTTGCGCGCGCGGCGCTCGATCAGGCGTACCGAGACCAGCGCGTTGTTGCGCCCGGAGGTGTTGCCCGAGTTGATGGTGGCGTAGGTGTAGGCCACTTCGGGGAAGGCCTTGAGCGCGGCTTCCACCTGCCTGACCTTGGCTTCGGTGACGGCCAGCGAGGTGCCGACCGGCGTGGTGAAGCCCACCTGCGTTTCGCCGAGGTCGGCGGCGGGCACGAACTCGGTGCCGATCAGCGGCACCAGCGCGAAGCTGCCCAGGAATGTCACCACGGCAATGATGGCCGTGGCGATCCGGTGCTTGAGCGCCCAGCCCAGCATCGACCCATAGCCATGGCCGAGCGCATCCATGCGCGCGGAGAACCAGTCCAGCATGCGGCCCACGGTGCGGCCGTACAGGCTCTTCTTGTTGCCGGTGCCGTGCAGGTCCGGGTCATGCCAGACCGAGGACAGCATCGGGTCCAGCGTGAAAGAGACGAACATGGAGATCAGCACCGCCGCCACCACGGTCACGCCGAACTGGTGGAAGAAGCGGCCGATGATGCCACCCATGAAGCCCACCGGCAGGAACACCGCGACGATGGAGAAGGTGGTGGCCAGTACCGCCAGCCCGATCTCGTTGGTGCCGTCCAGCGCCGCCGTGCGGTGGTCCTTGCCCATCAGGTTATGGCGCACGATGTTCTCGCGCACCACGATGGCATCGTCGATCAGCAGGCCCACGCACAGCGACAGCGCCATCAGCGTGATCACGTTGAGCGTGAAGCCGAACATGTACATCACGCCGAAGGTGCCGATCAGCGCGATCGGCAAGGTCAGCCCGGTAATCACCGTGCTGCGCCAGGAGCCGAGGAACAGGAACACGATCGCCACCGTCAGGAAGGCGCCTTCGAGCAGGGTGGAGCGGACTTCCTTGACACTGCTGCGGATGCCGCGCGCGGCGTCGTTGACCACGGTGAGCTGCACGCCGGCGGGCACCAGCTTGCGTATCTCGTCGGTCATCCTGATGAGGCCGTCAACGGTATCCACGGTGTTCTGGCCCTGCGCCTTCACCACCGCCAGGAACAGCGCGCGCTTGCCGTCCAGCATGGCCAGGCTCTCCTGCTCCTCCTCGCCGTCGCGCACGTCGGCGACCTGTTCCAGCGTGACCGGCTGGCCGGCTCGCCGGGCCACGATGATGTGGCGGAAGTCGTCCGGCGAGATGACGCGGCCCTTGATCTGCACCACCGTCTCAGTGGAGGAGGAGCGCAACTCGCCGGCAGGCAGTTCCTGGTTTTCGTTACGGATGGCGTCCATCACCTGGTTCACGCCAATGCCGAGCGCCTCCAGCTGGGCAGGGCGGATGCGGATCTCCACCTCGCGCTTGGTGCCGCCCACCAGGCTGATGGCGCCCACGCCGCGCACCGTCTCCAGCCGCTTGCGCACGATCTGGTCGGCAATGGTGGTCAGCTCGCGCTGCGTGCGCTCGGCGCCCGGCGCATTCGACACCGACAGGTAGAACACCGGCGCTTCTGACGGGTCGTAGCGCAGCACGCGCGGGTCTTTCACCTCGTCGCGGAACTGCGGGCGGATCAGCGCGATCTTGTCGCGCACGTCCTGCGCGGCCTGGCCAACGTCCACGGTCAGGTCGAACTTGATCACCACCACCGAGTTGCCCTGGTAGGAGTGCGAGAAGATCTCGTCGATGCCGGAGATGGTGTTGACGATCTCCTCGATCTTGCGGGTGACATCCGATTCGACCGATTCCGGCGCGGCACCGGGGTACTCGGTCTGCACCACCACGATCGGGAAGGTGATGTCCGGGAACTGGTCGACCGGCAGGCGCTGGTAGGAGAACAGGCCGATGACGATGAAGGCCATCATCATCATGGTGGCCAGCACGGGGTTATGGATGGACAGGCGGGTGAACCACATGGGCGGGGGCTCCTACGCCTTGACCAGCTTGACGCGGCTGCCCGCGCGCAGGGTGCCGAGATTGTTGCGCACCACCTTGGCGCCGGCGGCCAGGCCGCTGGCGATCTCCACCAGCCCGCTCTCGTCGTCGCGGATGCCCAGCTTGACCTGGCGCTCTGCCAGCACGTCGTTTTCCACGCTGTAGACGAAGGCGCGCTCGCCATCGCTGCGCACCGCCGTGGCGGGCACCGCCACCACGCCGGCATGGCGGCCCCGCACCNCGCCACCACGCCGGCATGGCGGCCGAGCACCAGCGCGCCCTGGGCGAACATGCCCGCGCGCAGGCGCGCGTCCGGGTTGTCGACCCGCACATAGACCATGATGCTGCGCGTGCCCTGGCTGACCGCGGGGTTGATGCGCACCAGCTTGCCCTCGAAACGGCCGCTGCCTTCCACGTCAAGCTGCACGGCCTGGCCGATGGCGGCACGCGCCACGTCGGCCATCGGGATCGGCGCCTCCAGTTCCAGCGCGCGCAAGTCCACCACGTCGATCAGGCGGGTGTCGGGTGATACCTTCTCGCCCGGCTGCACAGCGCGCGCCGCCACCAGGCCGTCCAGCGGCGCCTTGACGATCGTATCGGCGAGCGCTTTTTGCGCCACGTCCAGGCCGCCCTGGGCGGCATCGAGGTTGGCGCGCGCCACGTCCAGGTTGCTCTGGAAATTGTCGAAGGCGGTCTTGGAGATAAAGCCCTTGGCCACCAGTTCGCGGTTGCGCTCGAAGGTCTGCTTCGAATTCTCGTACTGGCCGCGCGCCGCCAGCATCTGCCCGCGAGCCTGCGCTACCTTGGCCTGGTATTCGGTAGCATCGATGCGCACGATGACCTGGCCGGCACGCACGGCTTCACCCTCTCGCACCAGCACCTGCTGCACCTCGCCCGAGACCTTGGCCTTGACCGAAGCCTGGTTGAGCGCCCGCAACCCACCGGACAGCGGCAGCGAAACGCGCAGGTCCTGCGTGGTGGCATCGACCAGGTCGGACTGCAGGAATTCCACCAGGCCGGGCGCGGCGGCTCCCCGGGCAGTGGCTTGCGCCGGGGCCGCGCCCGGCTTGCCGTTGCCTGCCTTGCGGACCGCGGCAGCGGCGCTCAACACGCCGATCACGGCAATGGCGGCAATCGCAACGATCAGGATCTTCTTGCGTCGGGTCATGCGGTCTCCGTCGGCCGCGCCGGGGGATCCCGCGCGTCCTGCTGCCCCTGCGCTTGTGCAAGGGCTTCTTGTTGTTCTTTTCGTATCTGCTCCCAGACGTAGGGGCCAACCTGGGGCGGCAGCGGCGTATCGCGCGCCGCGCCGGTGGTCAGGCCGAACAGCAACATCTGGAGCAGGTTGTCGAGGAAAGCCTCGGGGTCGATCTCGATGCGCGACGACGCGCTGAACGCGCGCTGCCACAGCATCAGGAACATCAGCGGCGCGCAGATCAGCGTTGTGGTCGGGTTGGCCGGCGTCTCGCGCAACTCCCCACGCTCCACGCCGCGCTTGAGCACGCGCGCGAACAGTTCGTCACCCGGCAGCACCACTTCCTCATGGTAGAACTGCGCGATGTCGGGGAAGTTGCTGGACTCGGCCATGATCAGCTTGGTCAGGCCGGCTACCGGCGTGGCCCCGATCAGGCCCCACCAGCCGCGCAGCAACTCGCGGAGCAACGCCGGCGTGGAACCCTGGTAGTTCTCCACCAGGTCGATGCCCCTGGTCAGTGTTGGCACCAGGTTCTCGCGTACCACGGTCTTGAACAGCTCTTCCTTATTGGCGAAATACAGATACACCGTGCCTTTGGACACGCCTGCCGCGGCGGCAACATCCTCCAGCCGCGTGGCCGCATAGCCGCGCTGGACGAAAAGCTCGAGCGCGGCGGCCACCAGTTCCTGCGGGCGTGCGGCTTTGCGGCGAGCCCAACGTTTGGTGTTTGCCGCTTCCTGATTCTGGTCTGGAGACTTTTTCACTGTGCCGCTGCGCACCGATGCCGGCGCGTTCCGCGAGAATTGCAGATAAATAACTCTTGGGTCAGTAATGTAGTAGACGCGATTCCGGCGGTCAAGCGTGCCGGCAATCCATGGCACTGCCGGCGCCAAAGCGTGAAGGAGGGGGTTCGGATTGGGGCACAATACGGGGCTGCCGGGCGATGCCTGCCCTGAACCTTTGCCATGCCCCTTCAGTCTGAACTTTCCTGCCGGCCAGATTGTGGCGCTTGTTGCACCGCGCCCTCGATCACTTCGCCCATCCCCGGCATGCCATACGGCAAGCCGGCCGGCGTACCCTGCGTGCAACTGTTGCCAGACCGGCGCTGCGCGATTTTCGGCGAACCCACGCGGCCGGCGTTTTGCGCCGGACTGAAGCCCGCGGCCGACATGTGCGGCGACTCGCGTGTGCATGCGCTGGCATGGTTGTCGCAGCTAGAGGCCGCTACCGCGCCCGGCCACGCCGGTTAAACCCGCAAGGATCAAACAGATGTTCAAAATGACTCGCCGGCGTTGGCTGGCAGCAAGCGGTGCAGCCGCGCTCCTCGCGGGACTCGCCGCCTGCGGTGTGATGAGCAACGACTACACCTTCTCGCAGAGCCAGTTGCAATCGGCACTGGAGCGCAAGTTTCCTTTCAACAAGCGTTATATGGAGCTGTTCGACATCCAGCTCGCCAACCCGCAGCTCACGCTGGACCCCGGCCGCAACCGCGTCAACGTACAGTTCGATGCCACCGTGGACAACCGGCTGTTCTTCCGCCAGCCGCTGACCGGGCGCTTCGCGCTGGACAGCGGCCTGCGCTACGATCCGGCCAGCCGCGCGGTCGTGCTGCAGGATCCGCAGGTCCAGCAGTTCGACGTCAACGGCCTGCCGCCGCAGTTCTCGCGCCAGCTCAATGCGCTCGGCGGCATCCTCGCGGAGCAATTGCTGCAGGACTACCCGCTCTATACCTTCCGCCCCGACGAGCTGCGCCTTGCCGGCGCGAGTGTCGAGCCCGGTACAATCACCGTTTTGCCCAACGGGATCAATGTCAAGATCAATCGTCCGTAAGGACAGGCGGCGCGCTGCGTGAGAGGCATTTGCCTTGCACACGGTAGCGTCATGCTCGTGGTTGATAGTGGTGGTTCCATATGTGTGAGACCGTAAGGGTACTCATTTTCCTTTCTTCGCCTCGCCTTCGTTTTCCTTCGCTCTCCCAATAAGAATGGATATTGCTCTCGCCTTGAAAGCCGTGATCCTCGGCATCGTCGAAGGACTGACCGAGTTCCTGCCTATCTCCAGTACCGGCCACCTGATCCTGGCCGGCCAGTTGCTCGATTTCAACGATGAAAAGGGCAAGATCTTTGAGATCGTGATCCAGTTCGGCGCCATCCTGGCGGTGTGCTGGGAGTTCCGTCGCCGTATCACCACCGTGGTGGGCGGACTGGCCACCGACGAGAAAGCGCGGCGCTTCGCCATCAACGTCATCGTCGCCACCGTGCCGGCGATCGTGCTGGCGCTGGTGTTCGGCAAGTGGATCAAGGCTCACCTGTTCAACCCGATCACCGTGGCGACCGCGTTCATCGTCGGCGGCGTGGTGATCCTGTGGGCCGAGTGGCGCGAAAGCCACCGGGGCCGGGTATCCCATCCGCAAGGCAACGCCTTGCTGAAGGCTGCCCAGGCCGGGGCGCCGCGCATCGAATCCGTCGACGACCTTAACTGGCGCGATGCGATCAAGGTCGGGCTGGCGCAATGCTTCGCCCTGATCCCCGGCACCTCGCGTTCCGGCGCGACCATCATTGGCGGCATGCTGTTCGGGCTGTCGCGCCAGGTGGCTACCGAGTTCTCCTTCTTCCTGGCGATCCCGGTGATCTTCGGGGCCACCGTGTACGAGCTGTACAAGTCACGCGCGCTGCTCTCCGCCGACGACCTCGGCATCTTCGGCATCGGCTTCGTCTTCGCCTTCCTGTCCGCTTTCCTGTGCGTGCGCTGGCTGTTGCGCTTTGTTGCCACCCATGATTTCAAGCCGTTCGCCTGGTACCGCATCGTCTTCGGTATCGTCGTGCTGGTGACGGCTTACTCGGGGCTGATCGCCTGGCATGCCTGATACGTGGTGCAGCAAATGAAAAAGGCGTGGCTCGTGGCCACGCCTTTTTTTATTCCGCCAGCTACGGCATGGCCTCAGGCCCGCTTGCGGAACACCACGTCCCATACGCCATGCCCAAGGCGCACGCCACGACGCTCGAACTTGGTCACCGGGCGGTAGTCCGGCCGCGGCGCGAAGCCGCCGGCTGTATCCGAGGTATTGACCAGGCCTGGCTCGCCGGAGAGCACTTCCACCATCTGGTGAGCGTATTCCTCCCAGTCGGTCGCGCAGTGCAGGTAGCCGCCCGGCTTGAGGCGGCTGGCCAGCAGCTTGACCAGCGGCGGCTGCACCAGGCGCCGCTTGTTGTGGCGCTTCTTGTGCCAGGGGTCGGGAAAGAAGATGTGCACGCCGTCCAGGCAGGATTCCGTCAGCATGTGCGCGATGACTTCGACCGCGTCGTGCGGCATGATCCGCACATTGCCAATCTCGCGCTCGCCAATCAGCTTGAGCAGGGCGCCCACGCCGGGCTCGTGCACCTCGCAGCCCAGGAAGTTGTCCTGCGGGCGCAATTGCGCGATATGCGCGGTGGTCTCGCCCATGCCGAAGCCGATTTCCAGGATCGCCGGGGCAGCGCGGCCAAAAGCAGCCTCCCAGTCGAGCGGCTGCGGGGCATACGGCAGGATGAAGCGCGGCCCCAGGTCATCGATGGCGCGCTGCTGGCCGGTGGAGGTGCGCCCGGCGCGGCGCACGAAGGAACGGATGCGGCGCGGATGCGCGACGTCCGTGCCGGTGTCGGCCGGGATGGGCGCGTTGTCAGCGTCGTCGGCTGGCGTCGGATCGGAGCTGGGGTCTTGGGGGAGCATGGCAACAAAAAAGCCGCCGGGCGGGGCCTGATCGGGTATGCGACCAGGTGGCGAAGGCGGCTCGTCTCAATCTGATGTGGAGCGGGCGATGGGAATCGAACCCACGTCTTTAGCTTGGGAAGCTAAGGTAATGGCCATTATACGACGCCCGCAAGAAGCGCGATTCTACGCGGGATGTCCCGGCGAGCGCAAGGTGCCAGCGTGCCACAGCCGATGAAAAGTGCGTTATTTTCCGCCCCTGCCGCCCGCGCGGCAGGGGCGCCTGCACTATCGCTCCAGCCGCAGCTGGCAAATCGCCGCCTCTTCCTGGCCCGGCGCGAGCCAGCGCAACCCCATGCCATGGTGGATCGCGTTTGGCAGGCCGAGCCAGGGCTCCACGCAGTAGTAGTCGGCGTCGACGTGCTCGGACCATGTGGTGACGGCGAACCACGGTATGCTGCCCGGCGGGTCCAGGTCGATCACCAGCTTGCGGCCCTGAGGGGCAGCGGCGTTGGGTGGCATCGCCAGCGTACAGGCGCGCGGCGCGGCAAGCCGCGGCTGAAGGACGTGGAAGGTGTCTTGCAGGCGCAGGTCATCAAGCCGGTACGCTGCGGCGCCTGCGCCGCTGGATGCCGGCGAGCCATCGGCGCGCTGATGCATCAGGATCGCGGCCGGCATGGCCAGCCCGGATGCCCCGCGCCCCTGGTGGGCAAGCGCGAAATAGAAATGATGGCCGGCGTAATAGGGCAGCGGCTGTGCACCGGCATTGCGCGTGCGCAGCCTGGCTTCGAGCCCGTCCTCCAGCAGGCGGTAAGTGACCTCGAAACTGAAATCGAACGGGTAGGAAGCGCGCGTCGCATCCGAGGCTTGCAGCTCCATGGCAATGCTGCGTCCCGGCTCGTGCCGCGTGACCGCGAAGGGCAGGTCACGCGCGAAACCGTGGTTCGGCATGGCGCGCACGGCGCCGCTGGCGTCTTTCCAGGCACCCTGCGCACCGTCGGCGAAGTGCCTGGCGATAAAGGGGAACAGCAGGGGATTTCCACCGCGAACGCGGGCGGGCTGGGACCAGTCGGCGTTGTCGGGCCAGTAGAGCATGTCCTCGCCGCGATGTACCCAGCGCACCAGGCGGCCGCCGAACTGCGGGGCGAGCAGAAGGAAACTATCTTCGTTTCCGACCCGGATCAATGCCTGGCCCTGGAAGCGGGTATGGGAAAGGGGCTGCATGCGGAGGTTCCGGGGAGTGCATATCGCTGCATCATAGCCGCCATTGCGTTGCCCGCGTGGGCATGCTGCCGGCCGGGCGTCCGGGATGCATAATCATATGGCACCGGTCCAGTGCCGGGCTGGTGCGCCGCGCCCCCGGCAAGGGCATGCGCGGCGTGCCAGGTCCCCGGCGCATGGCACACGCAGCGGACGGTGCTCCACATTCAACCGGGCCGCTGCTGGCGTGAATGTTGCGTCGCAGCGCAGTGCTTTCCCCCAGCGAAAGGAGCTTGTCATGGCCGAGTCCCTCAACAAGTCCAGCGCGCCCGCCGGCGATCCCGCCGCGGACTCCACCCCGACGAAGTTTTCCCACGTGCGCCCGCAAGACACCGCTTTCGTCGACCAGGGTTTGCGCGATTTCTTCCTCTATCGCGATCTCGGCATTGCCGAGGCCACCGGCGGCAAGCTGCTGGTGCAACTGGTCAAGGCCAACCAGCCGCCCGAGCAGGGCACAGGCTGGCACCGCCACGAGGCGCAGTTCCACGTGGTGCTGATGCTCAAGGGCTGGGCGCGCTTCATGTACGAGGACAAGGAGACGCTGGTGGCGACCGGCGATTGCGTCCATCAGCGCCCCGGCATCACCCACTACCTGTTCGATTACTCGCCGGACATGGAGTACCTGGAGATCGTGGGGCCGGCCGACTTCGGTACGGTCGAGGTGGAAGGCCCATGCGCGGTGCCCGCGGTGACACCGTGGCCGAAGGACCGCGACGCCGCCTAGCCGGGCTGCCCTGGAAGCGCCGGGCGCGCTCACGGGCTCGCGCGTTTCATGCGCTCATGTGTACGGCGTCGCGCACCAGCGGATAGACCTGCGTTTCCCAGCGCTTGCCGTTGAATACGCCGTAGTGGCCAACTCCGGTTTGCACATGGTGCATGCGCATATAGGGACGCAGGCTGCCGCACAGTTCCTGCGCCGCCATGGTCTGCCCGATGGCGCAGATATCGTCCCGCTCGCCTTCCACTGTGAGTAGCGCCGTGCGGTGGATCGCGTTCGTGTCCACGCGGCGCCCGCCCACTTCGAGCAGGCCCTGCGCCAGCAAGAAGCGCTGGAACACCATGCTCACGGTTTCGAGATAGAACTCCGCGCTCAGGTCCATGGTGGCGAAGTATTCCTCGTAGAACACCTGGATCGCATCGGCGCGGGCGTGATCGCCGTGGGCGCGAAGGTCGTAAAGATCGCGAAACGCCTGCTGGTGGCGTTCATGGTTCATGCTCATGAAGGCGATCAGCTGCATGAAGCCGGGATAGACGTGGCGCATCGCGCCGGCGAAACGCAGCGGCACGTAGCCGGTGAGCGAATTCTCGAACCATTCGATGGGCTGGCTGGTGGCGAGCTCGTTGACCTTGGTCGGGTTGATGCGCGCGTCGATGGGTCCGGCCATCAGGATCAGGCTGGGCGGCTGGGCAGGGTCATTGTCTTCCGCCATCAGGGCCACTGCGGCCAGCGCCGCCACGGTGGGTTGGCAAACCGCCATCAAGTGCGTGCCGCTGCCGAGGGCGTGGAGAAAATCGATCAGGTGATAGACGAACTCGTCAAAGCCGAAGCGCCCGTGCAGCAACGAGACGTCGCGCGGGTTGTGCCAGTCGGTGATGTAGACGTCGTGGTCGCGCAACATGGTTTGCACGGTGCCCCGCAGCAGCGTGGCAAAGTGGCCCGACATCGGCGCCACCAGCAACACGCGTGGCTGGCCGGAGACGCCATGCTTGCGAAAACGCAGCAGCGAGCAGAAAGGCGTGCTTGCGACCACTTCCTCGGTCACCTGCAACGGTGTGCCGTTTACGGTGACGCTATCGATGCCAAAGGCCGGGCGATGATGCGTCAGCCGGCTCAGCGCGAGCACTTCGCAGGCGGCGCGCGTGGCGCGCATTGGCTCGCAACCTGAGAGCCGCGAGTTCACTGCCAGCGCCGACGCCACCAGGTCGGCGACGCTGCAGGCAGGGTGCATGAGGTCCGCATAGCTCTGGTACACCTGGTACAGCATGGCTCACCCCTTTTTATGCGTTGACCTCATCAGCCGCAATATGCGTGCCACGGCGATGCGGCTGGCATGAGGCTTGCGGGCTTGCCCGTATGGTGTAACGGGGTGACCTGTTCTGGTTCGTATGCGGCGCAAGCGGCGCGCGTGGGCGACGCTTGCTGGCCCTTGGCAATATCGCCGCCTCATGCTGGTGCCGTGTGTTGCACCGTGCCAGTGCCGCGGCGGCTGGAGTGCATCCGGGCATGAAAAGGCGCTTGCGATGTGCGTGTTCCTCATAGGGCTCGACTACCCCCGGGGCCCGGCGAAGTACGCAGGCGCAATACAAATGTCATCGCCATGATGTAGTACAAACTCATAGTAGAAGCAGCGAGCGCAAAGCACATAGCACGACACTGCACCGAGAGATGCGGGCGCACCGTTCACTGGCACACACAACGGCATTCGCCCACCATGCAACGGCTTTTCCAGGTGGCAAGGAGGCGGGATGGCAAGGACGACACTGACCATCAGCAGCAAGACGTATTCTTCATGGTCCCTGCGGGGCTGGCTGCTGGCCCGGTTCGCGGGACTGGAGTTCGAAGAGGTGCTGGTACCGCCCGACGATGCCGCGGCGCGCGCGGAAATCCTGCTGCTGTCGCCCTCCATCCTCGTCCCGCGGTTGCTGCACCAGGGCGTGACAGTGTGGGATACGCTGGCGATTGCCGAGTATCTCAACGAAGTCAGTCCCAAGGCCGGCCTGCTCCCGGAGGAGCGCGCAGCGCGCGCGCATTGCCGCGCCATCTGCGGAGAAATGCACTCAGGCTTCGCGGCCATGCGCTCGGCGCTGCCGATGAACCTGAAGGGGCACTTTCCCGGCTTCAAGGTGTGGTCGCGCGCGCAAGCCGACATCGACCGCATTGCACAGATCTGGACCGAGTGCCTCACACAGTATGGCGGCCCTTACCTGTTCGGCGAAAAACGCACCATGGCCGATGCGATGTATGCGCCGGTAGTGACGCGCTTTGTGACCTATGGCGTGATGCTGGATCCCGCGCCGGTGGAATACTGCAAGCAGATCCTGGCAATGCCGGAGTTGCAGGAATGGATCGCGGACGCCAAGAAAGAGCCCGATGAAATCAGCGAGCTGGAAGTGGAGTTCTGATTCGCCGGTGCAGGGGGTGAAAAGGGGAAAAAGGAGATGGGCAATTAAGAAGAGGGTGCGCCGCGGCGCACCCTCTTTGCTTTACACCGGCGCGGATTCGCTCGCACGCGCCGCGAGGAAATGCACGGCGTAGGCAAAGTACCAGTCCAGCGTCTCCGGGTTGGCCATGGCATCGCGATTGGCTATCTTGTCCGGGGCGTGGCCCAGCAGCAGTTTCTTGACCGGCACTTCCATCTTCTTGCCCGACAGCGTTCGCGGCACGCCTGGCACTTGCAGGATTTCGTTCGGCACATGGCGCGAAGACAGCGCGCTGCGGATGCGCGCGCGCATGATGTCACGCAGCGCATCGTCGAGCACCACGCCTTCGCGCAGCACCACGAACAGCGGCATGTAGGATTCGCGGCCGAGGTACTCGAGATCCACCACCATGCTGTCGAGCACTTCCGGCAGATCTTCCACCACCCGGTACAACTCGCTGGTGCCCATGCGGATGCCGTGGCGGTTGATGGTCGCGTCCGAGCGGCCGTAGATGATGGCGCCGCCATGCGCGGTGATCTTGATCCAGTCGCCGTGGCGCCAGACGCCGGGATAGGTATCGAAGTAACTGTCGCGGTGGCGCTTTCCGTCGGCATCGCCCCACAGGAACAGCGGCATCGACGGCATCGGCGCCGTGCAGACCAGTTCGCCCACTTCTTCGGTCAGCGTCTGGCCGGCTTCGTCGAAGGCTTCCACTTTTGCGCCCAGGCAGCGGCACTGCATCTCGCCTGAATAGACGGGCAGGATCGGGCAACCCGCCACGAAGGAACCGGCGAAGTCGGTGCCGCCGCTCATGGGCGCCAGCCAGATGTCGGTGTGCACGTGGCGGTAGATCCAGTCGTAGGCCTCTGCAGGTAGTGGCGAACCGGTGGAGCCAAGCGCGCGCAGCCGGGACAGGTCGGCCACGCGGGCCGGCTCGATGCCTGCCTTCATGCAACTGGTGAAGAATGCCGCGCCGGCGCCAAAGGCGGTGACGCCGGCGGCATCCACGAAGCGCCACAACACCCCGGCGTCGGGCCAGGCGGGGTTGCCATCGTAGAGCGCGATGGTGGTGCCTAGCAACAGCCCCGCCACCTGGGCATTCCACATGATCCAGCCGCTGCTGCTGTACCAGTGGAAAACGTCATCCGGCCCGAGGTTGTTGTGAAAGGCCATGAGCTTGAGTTGCTCGATGACGATGCCGCCGTGGCCGTGCACGATGGGTTTGGGCATGCCCGTGGTGCCCGAGGAGTAGACAATCCACAGCGGGTGGTCGAACGGTACGGGCTCAATCGCCAGCGGCACGCGATGGGCCAGCACGTCTTGCCATGCGTGGCGGCGCAGGCCGGGCGGAAGCGGGATCGTGCCTTCGCCGGGATTTCCCGCCTGCACCAGCACCAGGTCCGTGAGCGAGGGCAGCGCGGCGGCCAGGTCGGACAGTACCGGTGCGCGGTCGTAAGCCTTGCCGCCGTAGCGGTATCCGTCCACGGCGATCAGCACCTTGGGCTCGATCTGGCGGAAGCGGTCGATCACCGCCACCTGCCCCATGTCGGGCGCGCATCCCGACCAGATCGCGCCCAGGCTGGCGGTGGCCAGGAAGGCGACGACGGTGGCGGGGATGTTCGGGAGGTAGCCTGCCACGCGATCGCCGCGAGTGATGCCCATTTCGCGCAGGGCGTGCGCCAGCGAGGCTACCTGTTGTTCGAGTGCGTCCCAGCCAAGGTCCGTGACTTCAACGGATTCGCCGGCGTAGCGGATGGCGGGGCGCTGGCGCGCCGCGCCGCTGCCGGCATGGCGGAATACCTGCTGCACATAGTTCAGGCTGGCGCCTTCGAACCACCGCGCGCCGGGCATGCCGGCATCGCCGAGCACGCGCGAGGGTGGGGTGTCGAAGCGCAGGTCGAAGTAGGCGCGAATGGCGTCCCAGAAACCTTCCAGGTCGGTCACAGACCACTGCCATAGTGCGGCGTAGTCCGCGAAGGCGAGGCCTCGCTCGCTTTCCAGCCAGCGCATGAAGTGCGCAATACGGCTGCCGTCACGGAACGCCGGCGACGGCGTCCACATCAGTCTCCCTTCTTCAAGGGTGCCCATGTCTCCTCCTCGGGTCCGTCTGCGCGGACGTGCGGATAGGTTGCGATACGGTGTAATGCGGTGCGATGCCTCGCGATACCGTTTGGGTTCGGGAGCGGCTTCGCTCGCCGCCGACCCGGAAACGTGATCTTACATGCAGTCCGCCGTCATGCCTTGGACCGGGCCTCGAACAGCGAGTCCCAAAGGCCATCGACGCGTGCCTTGACGGCGGCATCCATCTGGATCGGGCGGCCCCATTCGCGGGTGGTTTCGCCGGGCCATTTGTCGGTGGCGTCGATGCCCATCTTCGAGCCCAGCCCGGATACCGGCGAGGCGAAGTCGAGATAGTCGATCGGCGTGTTTTCCACCAGCACGGTATCGCGCGCGGGATCGACGCGCGTGGTGATGGCCCAGATCACTTCCTTCCAGTCGCGCACGTCGACGTCGTCGTCCACCACCACGATGAACTTCGTATACATGAACTGGCGCAGGAAGCTCCAGACGCCGAACATCACGCGCTTGGCGTGGCCGGCGTACTGCTTCTTCATGCGCACCACGGCCATGCGGTAGCTGCAGCCCTCGGGCGGCAGGTAGAAATCCGTGATTTCCGGGAACTGCTTTTGCAGCAGGGGCACGAAGACTTCGTTAAGCGCCACGCCAAGCACGGCCGGCTCGTCGGGCGGCTTGCCAGTGTAGGTGGAGTGGTAGATCGGATCGCGCCGCATGGTGATGCGGTCGATGGTGAAGACCGGGAACCAGTCCTGCTCGTTGTAATAGCCGGTGTGGTCGCCGTACGGGCCTTCCAGCGCGTGCTGGTAGCCGGAAGGGTGGTTCGGGTCGGGCTGGATATGGCCTTCCAGCACGATTTCGGCCGAAGCCGGCACGCTCAGTTCGGACAGCGTGGGCGTGATGCAGCCGGCCAGCGCGGTGCGGCTGCCACGCAGCAGTCCCGCGAACTGGTATTCCGACAAGGTGTCCGGCACGGGCGTGACGGCGCCGAGGATGGTGGCCGGGTCCGCACCCAGCGCCACCGCGATCGGGAATGGCTTGCCGGGGTTGCTCAGCGCATGCTCGCGGAAGTCCAGCGCGCCGCCGCGATGCGCCAGCCAGCGCATGATGACCTGGTTGCGGCTGATGACCTGCTGGCGGTAGATGCCCAGGTTCTGCCGCTTCTTGTGCGGGCCCTTGGTGATCACCAGGCCCCAGGTGATCAGCGGCGCCGCGTCTTCCGGCCAGCACGTCTGGATGGGCAGGCGCGCCAGGTCCACGTCGTTGCCTTCCCAGACCACCTCCTGGCAGGCCGGGCTGCCGACTCGCTTGGGCGCCATGTCCCACACGGACTTGGCCAGCGTGAACAGCTTGCCGGCTTCGCGCAGGCCGCGGGGCGGTTCGGGCTCTTTGAGCGCCGACAGGACACGGCCGATATCACGTAGATCGGCCAGGCTTTCGGCGCCCATGCCCAGCGCCACCCTGCGTGTCGTACCGAACAGATTGGCCAGTACGGGGACGCTATAACTCTGTCCAGGCGTCCGGGGATCGCTCGGGTTTTCGAACACGACTGCCGGTCCGCTTGCCCGCAACAGCCTGTCGCAGATTTCGGTCATTTCGAGGTTGGGCGACACCGGCGCATCAATCCGTTTCAGTTCGCCAAGGCCTTCCAGCTGGCCGATGAAATCGCGCAAGTCGTTGTATTTCATAGTGAATTCTAGTGGTGTACAGGCGACGGAGCGCGCCTGTCCTGGCAAGTTATATGCTTCTATCTACACATTGGTGCGATGAGGCGCAAAAAAATCATCCTCATTTGCATCTCCAAATTGTAAATTTTTTGACACCGTCGAGGTCGGCCGCGATGGCCTCCATGCATTGCCAGTGCTGACTTTCCCAGAGTCGGGGGGTGGTGAAAGTGCGTCAAAGAGCCTTGTTACATATAACCAAAAGCTTTGTTAATTGAAATCGTTATTCTTGACGATGTATAAAAGGGTTTCTACAATCCGTTTCTGCTCGTTGGAGTGTTGCGGTGCAGCACATTTTTCTGCGCCCTGTCAAGGGGTTAGTGAAGAATCATCCATATCCGATCATATGAGCGGATCCGTCAGTGCAGGACGGGTCCGGTCGATCGCCCCGGCGCTGGCCGGGTGCTTTGAGTAGTTCGCGGCAGGGCAGGCTCCCCCAAGAGCCTACCTTGTTTCTCGTTGGGCGCATGGGGAGCGCTCACCAACAGGTGCTGGACGTCATTGCTAGGCGGCGCGGCATCCTTACTTGAATACGCGGTCAACGGACGTGCGGCGCAACAACGCGGCGCGAAGCGGACGGCGGATGGAGGTAAGTATGAGTGGTTGGAAAACCCTTCATCTTCCCGGAGTCGGGCGGGCATTGCAGGTCCGTTTCAGACAACCGGTACCCGGAGTGAATCGGGCATTGCAGGTCCGTCTCGCGCATCCGGTCGCTGGCCGCGCCTTGCGGAGCGGTCGCGCAACATTGAAATATGCCCTGAACAGTCTCGGGGTGTTGTCTGTAGTCGCAGCTGTATCGCTGTCGGTCAGCCAGGAGTGGCGTACGGCCCTCGCTGGCGCGCTGGCCGGCGAGGAAGCGCCCGCGGTACTGATGGAAGCGGCGGTGCCTGCCAGTACGGCCGACGTGGCCGCGGCCAAGATCGGTCTGGCGCCGGCCAAGCCCGTGGGCCTGCCCACGGTGTCCGGCACCGACGACTGGGGCCAGCCGGCCGGCAAGGTGCCCTCCGTGGCCCACCTGGCCGCGCAGATCCCGGCGCAGCGCGTGGCGCTGGATGCGCGCAACCCGGCTACGCTGGGCAGCGCGCGCGAGCAGGCAGTCGTGGCTGAGTACATCGCACGCAAGTACCGCGTCGCGGCGCAGGCAACCGCGCAGCTGGTGAAGGCTGCGTACCTGACCGGGCGTGAGGTTGGCATCGATCCGCTGCTGATCCTGGGCGTGATCGCCATCGAGTCCAGCTTCAACCCGTACGCCGAGAGCGGCGTGGGCGCGCAGGGCCTGATGCAGGTGATGACCAAGGTCCACCAGGACAAGTACGAGGCCGTGGGCGGCGTGGCAGCCGCGCTCAACCCGTACGCCAATATCAAGATCGGCGCGCTGGTGCTGAAGGACTGCATCGCCCGCGCGGGTTCGCTGGAAGGCGGCCTGAAGTACTACGTCGGCGCAGCGACCACCAACACCGACGGCGGCTATGGCGCCAAGGTGCTGGCAGAACGTGCCCGCCTGCGTCAGCTGCCCGGCGTGCGCAGCGTCACGGCCGAGCCCGTGGCTGCCAAGCCGGAAGTGACTACCGACGCCAAGTCGCAGGCAGAGCACCATCAAGGTACGACCAGCGACAAGCTGGAAGCCGCCGGGAACGTGCCGAAAAGCGCCTGATACGCACCGGCGGCAGCCTGGACGGCTGCTGCTTGCCGGCACGCGCGAGAAGGCGCCTCCGGGCCCGCCAGGACAAGACGGAGCCGGCAACCAGAAAAAAAGCACCCGCAGGGGTGCTTTTTTTCGTTTGATGCGCCTTCGTTTGGGTCTCGTTTGTGCAATCCTCAGGCGAAAAACTTGCCCAGTCGCGCCATGGCTTCCTCAATGTTCTCCATGGAGGTCGCGTACGAGATCCGGATATAGTCACTGGCCGTATAGGGACCAAAATCCTGGCCCGGTACCATGACCACGCCCGCATCGCGCAGCATGGCCTGGGTCAGGGTGTCGGCGTCGCCCGCGGCGGGGTGGTTGACGCCCCGGCAGTCCGCATACACGTAGAAGGCGCCATCCGGCTTGACCGGCACCCGCAGGCCGAGCGATTCCAGCGCCGGCACGATGGCGTCGCGGCGACGATGGAATTCGGCCTTGCGTGCGTCATAGATGGCCAGCGCTTCGGGGGAGAAGCAGGCCAGCGCCGCGTGCTGGGCCACGGCCGAGGCGCAGATAAACAGATTCTGCGCCACTTTCTCGAAGGCATTCACCAGTTCGTCCGGCACCACCAGCCAGCCCAGGCGCCAGCCGGTCATGTTGAAGTACTTGGAGAAGCTGTTGACGGTGATCACATCGTCGTCCAGGCTCAGCGCCGATACCGGCGGCGCGTCGTACGACAGGCCCTGGTAAATCTCGTCGACGATGGCGAAGCCCTGGCGGGCGCGTACGGCCCTAAGGATGCGCGCCAGCTCATCCGGCAGGATCGAGGTGCCGGTGGGGTTGGAGGGCGAGGCGAGCAGCACGCCACGGGTCTGCTCGCCCCAGTGTGCTTCCACCTGCGCGGCCGTGAGCTGGAAGCGCTGGGCCGGGCCGCTCGGGATCATCCTGGCACGGCCGTCGAAGGCTGCGACGAAATGGCGGTTGCAGGGATAGCTGGGGTCCGGCATCAGCACCTCGGCACCGATCTCCACCATCACGGCGCACGCCAGCAGCAGCGCGCCCGAGGCGCCGGCGGTGACCATCACGCGGCGCGCCGGGATGTCGATCCCGTACATGGTCTTGTAATAGCCGGCGATGGCCTCGCGCAGCGGCGCGATGCCCAGCGCGCCGGTGTACTGGGTGACGCCCCGGCGCATGGCCGCCTCGGCCGCCCGCACGACGGGCTCGGCGGCGGTGAAGTCGGGCTCGCCAATGCCCATGTGGATGATGTGGCGCCCGGCACGTTCGAGTTCGGCGGCCTGCTTGGCCAGCTCCATCACGTGGAAGGCATCGATGTTGGCAAGTCGGGAGGCGGTGGCGAGGCGCTGCATGTCCATGGCGGGAATAGGCTTGGTGGGCTGGGTTGGGGGAGGAGACGCGAGGTTAAAGCGGAATTAAGCCGGGTTGACCGGCGTAGAAGTAAAAACACCCGCCGGAGCGGGTGCCTGAACGGCAAGCCTGGCGCCGTGAATGGCGCAGGTTGCCGTCGCTCAGCGTCGGGCGGCCAGTTCGGGCGCGCGCACCTTGGCGGCCAGCTTGTCCAGCACACCGTTGACGTATTTATAGCCTTCCACGCCGCCGAAGGTCTTGGTCAGTTCCACGGCTTCGTTGATGACCACCTTGTACGGGATGTCGACGCAGTGGATCAGCTCGTAGCTGCCGATCAGCAGGGCAGCGCGCTCCACCGGCGACAGCTCGGCCACCGGGCGGTCCAGGAAAGGCTCGAACGCACCGGTCAGCCTGGTTTCTTCGCGGATGGCGCCATTGAGCAGGGCGTCGAAGTGCTCGCGGTCAGCCTTGTTGAAGCCCTGGGCGTCGTGCAGGTGGGCCTGGATCGCATTGGTATCGTTGCGATTCAGCAGCCACTGGTACAGGCCCTGCAGTGCGAGTTCGCGCGAGCGGCGGCGCGCGCTCTTGGGCGCTGCCTTGGGCTCGGACTTGGCGGCGGGCTTGGCGCCGGCGTCGTCCGCCGGCTTGCCGGCGGGGTTGCTGCTATCGGGCGCGTCACTCATCGTCGTCCTCGTCTTCATCCTCTTCCTGGCCGCGCAGCGAATCCAGCGCGGAAACCAGGTTTGCCATTTCCACCGCGGCGCGGGCGCAATCGCGGCCCTTCTCGCGGGTGCGGGCGTGAGCCTGGGCGTCGGTGTCGACGGTCAGGATGCCGTTGGAGATGGGCACGTTGAAGTCCAGCCCGACGCGGGTGATGCCGGCGCCGGATTCGTTCGAGACCAGCTCGAAGTGGTAGGTCTCGCCGCGGACCACCGCGCCAAGCGCGATCAGTGCGTCGAACTGGCCGCTTTCGGCCATCTTTTGCAGTGCCAGCGGAATCTCGAGGGCGCCGGGCACGGTCACCACCAGGGTGTCCTCGCCTTCGATGCCCAGCTTTTCCAGTTCGGCCACGCAGGCTTCGCGCAGTTCGTCGCAAACCGGCTCGTTGAAGCGCGCTTGCACGATGCCGATGCGCAGGCCTTCACCTTCGAGGTTGCTGGGATAGAAACCGTGATCCATCTTGTGTTCTCCTGGGTTCGGGGTGGCGGCCGGCGATAGGATTGCGGCCGCCGGATATCCGGTAGTTCAGTTTGCCTGGCCGCCGCTCATGGGCTGGTAGCCAGTCACTTCAAGGTCATAGCCGGTCATGCTCGGCATTTTCAGCGGGGAAGCCAGCACACGCATCTTGCCCACGCCCAGATCCTTGAGGATCTGGGCGCCGGTGCCATAGGTGCGCAGGTCCGGCTTCACACGGGGGCGATTCTGCGGGGCATCAAGGGCCGAGAACTGCGTGAACAGCTGCTCCGCCGTGTCCCCGCAGTTCAGCAGCACCATCACGCCGTGATCGGCCTCGGCAATGGCCTCGAGCGCGGCGGGCACGCTCCACGAATGCGTGGTGCGCGACACTTCGAGCAGGTCCAGGGTGGACAGCGGCTCGTGCACCCGCACCAGCGTTTCCCGGTCGGGCTGCGGCGCACCTTTGACCAGCGCCAGGTGCGCGCGGCCGCTCGGCTTGTCGCGATAGATGATGCTGTTGAAGGTACCGTAGGGCGTTTGCATGGTGCGCTCGCCGGCGCGCTCGATAATGCTCTCGGTACGGCTGCGGTAGTGAATCAGGTCGGCAATGGTGCCAATCTTGATGTCATGCTCCTGCGCGAACTCGACCAGGTCGGGCAGGCGCGCCATGGTGCCGTCGTCCTTCATGATCTCGCAGATCACGGCAGCCGGCGTAAGGCCGGCCAGGGCGCCCAGGTCGCAACCGGCCTCGGTATGGCCCGCGCGGATCAGCACGCCACCGGGCTGGGCCGTCAGCGGGAAGATATGGCCGGGCTGGACCAGGTCGGTGGCGCGGGCGTCCTTTGCCACGGCGGCCTGCACGGTACGGGCCCGGTCGGCTGCCGAAATGCCGGTAGTGACGCCCTCGGCCGCTTCGATCGATACCGTGAAGTTGGTGCCGTGGACGGTGCCGTTGCGGCTGACCATGGGTTGCAGCTCGAGCTGGCGGCAGCGCTCGGCGGTCAGCGTCAGGCAGATCAGGCCGCGGCCATACTTGGCCATGAAGTTGATCGCCTCCGGTGTGACGAAATCGGCAGCCAGCACCAGGTCGCCCTCGTTCTCGCGGTCTTCCTCGTCAACCAGGATAACCATGCGGCCGGCACGGATTTCGGCAATGATTTCTTCTGTACGGGCGATTGTCATGGCTTGCAGGCTGGAAAGCGGGCTGAGGTTGGGGCTGGAATTCTGGCTGAATTTCGGGCGGGATGGCTTGCTGGCCGGCTGTCGGCACTGGCTCGCCGGGACCCGCCTTGGGGGGAAACCGGCCGGCCGCGGCAGCGGTCTGGCCCAATATTGTACGTCAACCGCGCGCCGCAAGGCGCGCGCTGCCCGCCGGGGACCTCCCGGTGGCGGTTGACGCTTGGGGTGCGTGGCAATGGCGGCCGGCTAGCGGCGCCTGGAAGCGCGCATATCAGGCGGCTTTCGGGGCGCTCAGCATGCGTTCCACGTACCGCGCGATCAGATCGATCTCCAGGTTCACGCGCGCGCCGGGCTTGAGATCCTGCAGCGTGGTGACCTCGATCGTGTGGGGGATCAGGTTGATCGAGAAGGTGCAGCTGTCCTTCTCGTCAATGACCTTGTTGACCGTGAGCGATACGCCGTTGACAACCACCGACCCCTTGTAGGCCAGGTAACGCCCCAGCTCGCGCGGGGCGCGCACGCGCAACTCGCGGGATTCGCCCACCGGAGCGAAGTGCGTGACTTCGCCTAGCCCGTCGACATGGCCGGATACCAGATGGCCACCGAGACGGTCGGCCAGGGTCAGCGCCTTTTCCAGGTTGACGCGACCTGGCCTGTCGAGGCCAGCGGTCTTGTCGAGTGACTCACGCGATACATCCACGTCGAAGGCGTCCCCGTCCAGCGCGATCACCGTCATGCAAGCGCCCTGGATGGCGATGCTGTCACCCAGGATGACGTCGGACAGGTCAAGCCCGGGAGCGCGGATGCGCAGGCGCACGCCGGCGTCGGCTGCGGCTTCGCTGGCACCCAGCGGGGAAACGGATTCGATGCGGCCGACGGCCGCGACAATGCCAGTGAACATGGTAGGTGCGAAATGCGATGGGAAAACACGCATGCTAGCAGGTGCGGCGCCAGTTCGTATTTGCCCCGGAGCCTCCTGTTGTCGGGGGGCCGGCAGGCGGTCAGGCGTGGTCGGCGCGGCGTGCGATCAGCCGCACGTCTTCCCCGATCATGCGTACGTCATGCCAGCGGAAGGCCGCGGCGTCCTGCAGCCGTGCCAGGGGCGGCAACTGGAACATGCCTTGCGCATCTCCCAGCAGCTTGGGCGCCAGGTAGACCAGCAGTTCGTCGGCGCAATGCTCGCGGATCAGCGAGCCGTTCAGCTTGAACCCGGCTTCCACATGCAGCTCGTTGACGCCGCGCCGCCCAAGTTCTTCCAGCATATGGCGCAGTTCCACCTTGCCGTGCGGATTGGGCAGCACCACCACCTCGACGCCGCGAGCCTCCAGCGCGCGCCGGCGCGCGCCGTCGTCGAAGGCGCAGAACACCAGCACCGGCTTGGCAAAATCGCCGGTGTCCGGCGTCAGCAGGCGTGCGTCCAGCGGGATCTCCAGCCGGGAGTCCACCACCACGCGCTGTGGCTGGCGTGGCGTGTCCACGGCGCGCACATTCAACTGTGGGTTGTCGTCGCGCACGGTGCCGATGCCGGTGAGGATGGCGCTTGCGCGCGCGCGCCAGGCATGGCCATCGTCGCGTGCCGCCTGGCCGGTAATCCACTGGCTGGTGCCATCGTGCAGCGCGGTACCGCCGTCGAGCGAGGCGGCAACCTTGATCCGCACCCAGGGCAGTCCGCGCGTCATGCGGTTGACAAATCCGATATTGAGTTCGCGGGCTTCTTTTTCCAGGAGCCCGCAGCGCACGTCCACGCCGGCTTCGCGCAGCCGTTGCAAGCCGCGGCCGGAAACGGTGGGGTTCGGGTCTTCCATGGCCGCTACCACGCGCGCGATGCCGGCGCGCACCAGCGCATCCGCGCAGGGCGGCGTCCGGCCAAAATGGCTGCAAGGCTCCAGCGTGACGAAGGCCGTGGCGCCGGCCGGATCGTTGCCGCGCGCGGCGGCGTCCTTGAGCGCCTGTATCTCGGCGTGATCCTGTCCGGCGGGTTGCGTGAAGCCCTGGCCGATGATCTTGCCGTCCTTGGACAAAACGCAGCCGACGCGCGGATTGGGCGTGGTGGTGTACATGCCTCGCGCCGCTAGCGCGAGAGCTTGTGCCATGGCTGCGTGGTCGGTGTCGGAGAACATGAGGCCTGGTGCTTCCTGCCGCGCGGGCGGCGAGTTGAGGTTGGTTTCAGTCTTCAAGTGTCAGGGCGGCTGGGGGGCTGGTCGGGACCACCGCAATCGGTATCCTGGCCCGGCGTGCACAGGCGGATGCGACCGTGGGCACCGAGCCTTAGTTGCCGCTGTTCACCCTGGCAGGTCACAGTGAAGGTGGCGGCGAGGAAACCGCCTTGCTCTGAGCGAGAGTATCCCACAGCTGCCATGCGCAGCGTATGGTTGCCTTGCGTGGTCGAACGCAGTGCGATGCGCAGGCAGGCGCTGTGCAGTTCGACCATGGCCAGCAAGTCGCCATCGTGCCGGTCAGGCCCGTCGGTGCCGGAGGGCGGCAGAGTCAGGCGCCAGCCCTGGTCCAGCGTTGCCGCGCCGGGCAAGGGCGCCAGCAATACGTCCGCGCGCCGGGCAACGGCGGTGGCGCGCGCGAGTGCCAGCGAGCCGGCGAGTCGGTCGGCCGCCAGTACCACCTGCTGCCGCGCCAGCAAGCGCTGCCAGGACGGGTAGGCGAGTGCCACGAGAATGGACAGCACGGCCAGGCAGGTCAGCAGTTCGGCGAGTGTTGCGCCGCCGTTTCGATGCCGGCGGCCATGCGAAGGCCGGTGCCCCGGCATGTCAGCAAGCCCGCGGCAGCGGCACGGGCTTTGCCGCCAACGCGGGCTGCGCAAGCCACTCGCCGGTACTACGCAGAATCAGCGTGCCGCATGACGCGTCCGGCGCCTGGGGCACGGCGCGCAATTCGACGCAGCGCTCCAGCCCGCCGCTCGGGCAGGCGCTGGCGTTGATCCAGTGACGCGGGCGCGCCGGCGGCGCTGGCACGGGCAGTGGCCATTTGCCGGCTACCACCGCGCCGCCTGGTTCACTCGCGAAGCTCACGGTGGCCAGCGCGTGGCGCTCCAGTTCCAGCATCGCGCCAAGCATGGCGCTGCGCGCCTCGGCGCGCCAGCCTCGTTCCATATGCCGATGCCAGGCAGGCACGACCATCGCGGTGAGGATGGTCATCACCGTCAGCGTGACCAGCATTTCGAGCAGGGTGAATCCGGGCGGGCGAGGGTGGTGCGTCATGCGCATTCTCCATGGCGGCCGCCGGCCGATGCGTGGGAGCGCACCCGGTTTCCGGCGATTGATCGGGGGCACGTACATGGCCACGTGCCGGGTGGCCGTTTTGGCAAGGGGTGGCTCATGGCGAGCCGGAGCGGATCAGTTCGCGCCAGCTAAGGCGGCCGGTGCGGCGGCTGGCGACAGTGCGGTTATACGGGACGGCACGCCCATCCTCCAGGGACCAGAGCGTGAGCGCCACGGCCTCGCGCGAGGCGATCCCGGGCTGTGGGGATCGTTCGGGTGGTAGCGGCACGCGGCCAAGAACGACCGCCGCATGGGCGCCCGCGTCCAGCCCGGTCGTTGCATAAATCAGGGGGCCTCCGGCATGCTCGCTGATGGTGGACTCGCCGCTCAACGCATGAATCAGGTAAATGCGCTGATGTGCATCGGGCGTGCGCGTCACCACGCCGAGATAGCCCGGATCGGCGGGAATGAGCCGGTCCAGCCGTTCGCCGGGGTTGGGAAAGGTCAGGTGCCAGCCAGCTGTCGCTGGCTGACCGGGGCGGTCTGCTTCGCGGGGCTGGCGGCGCAGCACGACGCCGTCTCCGCGGGAGTGCGCAGCGACGCGCGCAGCCCCGGCCCCGGCGTCACCCGCCTCCGCGAGGGCGGCGCTGTCGAAGACAGCGGCGATGTGATTGCCGCTACCGTACACCGCGAGGTGGCCTCCGGGAGCGGCGATCAGGAGGGGTGCCGCTGCCGTTGCCGTGCCGCTCGGCCTTGGCAGAGAATTCTCCACGCGGTGGATGCAGCGAACGCGCTGGCCGCTATCGTGCGATGGCGCCGCGCCGCGCAGGTCGTAGCGCCAGAGCCTGCCGATGGCATCCACGGCATAGGCTGCCACGGCCATGCCGGAAGCGTCCGGCAAGACGCTCGCCGCCAGCAAGGCGGGGCGGGCGCCGGCGATCCCGCAACCGTGGTCAGGCAGGTGTAGCCGCGGTATCGCATACCGCCCATGCCACGGGGCGCGGGTGGGTTTGTCCAGCGGCAGCAGGGCGAGGCCCGCCTGCCGCGCGGATGGATTGCGATGTGGCCCGCCGGACGGGAGCTCGCCGTCCGGCGCGGCGGCCAGCGTAGCCATGGCATACCAGCGCCTACCCTCAGGGGTGGCTAGCGCCAAGGCGCGGACAGGCCCGGCAGGCGCCAGCGGCAGCGTGCCGGAAGCCATGGTTTCCCAGAGCAGCGCCGGCGGAGGCTGGGCGGCATGGTCGGAGATGCTGGTGATGTCGAGGGCGAACACGCTTGCCCGCGCTTCCTCGCCGGGCGGGTTGGCCGGCACGCCACATAGCAGGACGGTGCGCCAGCGCCCGGGTTCCAGCGCCACGTCCGCCGCTTCAGGGTACGGGCACGGCGCAACGGGCGCGGTGACTGCCCGAGCCGGGCTTGCCGTCCGCGATGCCCAGCCGGCGGCCTGGCTTAGCAAGCTGCGCGGCAGGAATGCGAGCACTTCCTTGCCGGATCTCGCCTCGAACGCGTGCAGCAAGCCGTCGCGCGTGCCCAGCCAGACCAGCGCCGGGCGCGCGCTGTGCAACGCGGCGAATTCCGCGTGGCCGGGCCGGCCGGGCAGCCAGGAGGGCGGCGGAACCATTAGCGGTGGCGTGCCGGCCGGGCGCCCCAGTCGTCCTGTCCCGGACACCGGTGACTTCGGCGCTGCCGCGTCCGGCGCCTGGCGTGTGCCACGCAAGCGTGCCAGCCGGTCCCGGCCCTCGCCGTCGTGAGGTCCTTCGGCGCCGGCTCGATCGAGCAGAGCGCGCGTCGAGGTATCCAGTGCTTCCCATTGCAGCGGAGCTAGTCGCGTCGGCGTTTCGTCGGAGCCGGCGAGCGCCGTCAACAAGCGGCGCGACTCGGGATCGCGCATGTCGAGCAGTGCGCCCGCCTCCCAGGCCGGCGGCGGCAACGCTTGCGCTACCTCGTGCTCGCCCGACGGAAGTGCCAGGCTGCGCAGGCGGCCGCTCCAGCCATGGATGCCAGGCTCGGCGACGTAAGCGTCCGCGCCGAGCGCCGCGCCGGCACACTGCAGCCACGCGGGGAGGGCGATCAGCGCGACGCAACACCGGGTGAAGAGCGTCATGGCTGGAACTCGCTTTGCAGCACGCTGCGTACCGCGGTGTCTCTACCCCGGCCGAGCGCCGTAATGCGAAAGCGCAGCCGCGGTCCCGCGCCAGCCGCATAGTCCGCTCCCAGCCATTCGCCGGGCGGGCGCTCGTGCAGCAATTCCACGACATAGCGAGGCAAGGTGTCCACGCCTGCCGTTCCGGCCGGCAAGCCGGGCAAGGTGATGCCGCTGAAGGTGCCCAGCGCAATGCCGGTGGCCTCGTCCGGCCGCCGCGCCGCGAGCCATTCCTCCCACGGCGGCGGAGAGTTCGCCGCAGGCCGGCACAGCCCCAGTTGCGCTCCGATGCCGCACCGGCCAGGCGGCGGCCACGCGACAAGGCGCGCGTCGGCCCCGGCAGCGCCGGCGCGCAGCGCCTCCAGCAGTTCCCCTTCCGCATCGAGCAATGCCGTCTCCGCCGCGCGAAAGGCGATTTCGCGTTCCAACTGGTATGCGGTCACTTGACGGCTGGAGAGCAGGAAATGCAGGCCGGCCAGCGTGGTGGCAACCACAAGCAGCAGCATCGTGGCTGTCAGCAGCAGTGTGGTGCTTCCGCCGGCACGCTTGCGGTGCACTGTGGCAACGCGCCGCATTGGCACGCCTGGCGTCCACGCCGGATTCAACATAGCGTTTCCACGCAAGGGCTTGCATTGCGCAGCCGCACGGATGTCGAGAACACGCGGCGCATCAAGGTGGACCCGGGAGGGGGATCGAAGACGAGGTCGCCGCCATGCGCGCCCGGTCCCGGCGGCGGAAACAAGACAAGCGCGGCGGCCGCGGCAGCCCGTGGCAACGGGCGTTCGCCACGCAGCACCAGTGCCACCTGGACTACCCGCACCTCGTGCCAGGCCGCCTCACCCCTGGCGCGGAGCTCCTCGGCCCGCAGGAACGTATCGGTCTTGCCGTCGCCATCGGTATCGATGCCGTAGCGCAACTGCATTGTCTCCAGGCCGCGCACCAGCGCGCCGGAAGTCCAGTTGCCCTGCTGCACCCGTCCGTCGCGCCGGCTGGAATAGCGGCACAACAGTTGCGGCTCGCCATCGGCACCATTGGCTACATAGAGCAAGTTCGCACCGGCATAAGTACCGCCGCTTCCGATGGCATCGCCGCCAGCGCTGGCAGCCGGGAGCGCATAGCCGCTGCAGTCGGTCATGGTCTGGTCGGGCAGCGTGGGATCTTGCGCGCGCCCACTGCCGCTGAAGCGCACCAGCAGCGCGTCGCTGCCGTTGACACCGCGGCGCGCGCAGGTGGGTTGCGCGGCAATGCCGGGCTGGCCGCAATCGTCGCGCCCGGACAGCGCCGGTGGCGCGTCAGGCAGGGCGGTTGCACCAGGCGGCCGCCAGCCGCCGTGCCGGATCAGGTGGGAGACCACGGCAATGGCACGCTGGCCCCGCTCCTCCAGCAGCACAAGGTCGACCGCGGCGCGGTAGGCGACTTGTACCGAGTGGAAAGCCGACGCAGCCAGCGCGCCTGCAAGCATGCCAAGCGCAAGTCCGATCATCAGTTCGACCAGCGAGAAGCCTCGCGGGCGCTTGGGACGCGTGTCGCTCCAGATGCGGATGCCGTGCCTGCAAAGGCGTCTCATGGCCTGATCCACAGCGCGACGGCCCGCAATGCAGCTTCGTCGTCCGGGCCAGCGGAACGAGGCAGCGGTCCCACGACCGCCAGCCTCCGCCCGGGTGCGCAACCGGGCAGGCCATGCTCCGTGCCCGCCGGAGCGAGCGACCGGCACAGTTGCAGATGATGCGCGCCGATGCCGCGGGCGTGCAGCGGCGACAGCGCCAGGCGGGGATCCTCCAGCTCCGCCAGTTCAGCGGCGGCACGCGTCGCGTGCCCGATGTCTTCATGGTGGCGCAGCGCGCCGAGCGCGACAGGGGCGAGCGTGGCAAGCGGAAGCATGCCGATGGTGAGGAGCGCCAGGGCGGTGAGGGACTCGACCAGGAGGTAGCCGCCTGTCGGGCGGCGCACGGCAACGCGTCGCCTGGCCCGCGTGTCGCGCGGAACCGGCATGGCGGTCAGGGCAGCATGGAGGATCGGCACGGCACGCTCGCAAGTTGGGCAGAGGTGCCGACGATAACGTCAAACAACGGGGTGAAACGTTGCGGATTGTGCTGACTACGATGCGTATGAGCGGACTGGCGCGAACCATCCGCTTGCGCACCTTCGTACTACGCCTTGCAAGCCGTCGGCTGGGCTGTATCGGGAGTGCAGACGCGGACCCGTCCTAGCTGGCTGATGTCGATGAGGCGAGCCTGACTGTCGCTGCCTAGCGTCATCAGGATCTGCGCCGACATCATGGCGTCGGTCAGTGTGCGGGTGTAGCCCACGGGGGAATAGGAGAGCACGCTGACCTGCGGCGTTCCGTTGAAACTGATGGTGAGGTTGCGTGGCAGTTGGGCATGTTGCAGCAGGATGGTCTGGCCCGACGAGCAGTCGGCGCTGCGGGCGGGGTTCAGGCATACCGTCCAGCCGTTCTGCCAGTCGTTGTTGACGGGCGCGACCGTGACCCAGGTATTGTGCGAGATGGCATTGGCGCGTGCGGTGCCCAGCGCGGACGCGAGCGCCCCTGCCTCGGCATTCAGCGCGTTGCGCTGCATGAAACCCGTAAAGCTGGGCATGGCAAAGCCAACCAGGATGGTCATCACGACTATGGTGGTCAACAGCTCGATCAGGGTGAAGCCGCGCGATGGGCGGCCGGGGCGGACGCGCGTCATCGGCAAGCCTGTGGCAGGTTGGTGAAGCTCGATGCATTGTTGACCAGGATGCCCTGTTCGCCAGTGCTACGCAGCAGCAGCGTGCCGCATGTGGCGTCAGTCAGCCTGGGGACGGCATTGACCTGCACGCATTCATTGAAACTGAGCGCGCCGCACGCCAGGGCGGACAACGTATAGAGATTGCTGTCGGACTGCAGGGGGAAGCCCTGCCATCCCTTGGTCGGATCGGCGGAATCCGCATACGTGTTGAATTGCCCGTAATGGCGCTCGAGCGCCTGCATGGCATTGAGCATCGCCGCCTTGGCTTCCGCACGCCGGCCGCGTGTAACGTACTCGGTGTAGTTCGGATACGCAATCGCCGCCAGGATGCCGATGATGGTGACGATGATGAGCAGCTCCATCAGCGTGAAGCCGCGTACCGCACGCCTGCGCCAGTTCATTTCGTCGCTCCGAAGTTGCGGATCTCGCGCCAGCCCAACCGGCCCGTGATGGGCAGGCCGCCCGGAGTCAAGCCAGGCGTTGCGGTCGTGTCGGCATATGGGTTGCTGGACAACTTGGCGCCCCCCGTGCGGCCGCCGCCGCTGGCGCCGAAGGAGTAGACATCAATGGACTTGTTCGTGGTCACCTGGCCGACGGAATTGCGCTGGCTGTCGACAGTGGTCAAGGTCTGGATCAGCACCGGCGCGCCGAGCATACCGAGGGTCGACGTCGTCCCCGAGCTGGGCGCCGTGACCGGCGTGCCCGTGCTGGTGCCCGAGACCGGCATGCCCGTCAGCGCGGACAGCTGATAGCTATGGCTGCCGCTACCGGCACCGCACAGATCGGCCCCCGTCATCAACGAATTGAACCAGATCTGGCTGTACGCGGAGACGAGCGAAGTGACCTGGCGCTCGCCACTGTCGACGAAATCGAAGTACCAGCCGGCCTTCGGGGCGGGTTTGTCCTTGGTGGGGAAACCGAGGCTGTAGGCACTGCTGCTGAAGTCGTAGCCGCCATTCGAGTTGGCCTTCAGCGTGACCGGGTTGAGCACGGAGCGCCCGCTTACAGCCTGGGCGCCGCCGCTGTCGTAGACCCCGTACATCGAGTTCTGGGGCTGCGAGGAGCCTGTGCCGGTGTCGGCCGATTCGTAATACTTGCCCGTGCCGAAGACCACCATATAGCCGCCCGGGGCATAGACCCACTGCGGCTGGATCGTGATGGACTGCGGATTTCCGCTTGCATCGCGGGCCCGGAACAGCGGCTGGCCCAGGTTGCCCCCGCCGTAGTAGGGCAGCGCCCCACTGGCGTTCCAGGTGGAAGGGCCGCCGCCAAGCACGAATTTCCACAGCCGACCTTGCAGGTCGCCGGCATAGGCGGCGACCGTCTGGCGCGAGGCCAGAGTCACCAGGGACGGTGAGCCCAGTCCATTGGCGACGGTGCTGTTGCTGTCCGCCGCCATCGAAATCTTCCAGTAGTTCGAATTCAACCGCCACGGTGTGCCCGGTGCCTTGTCGAGTGACAGGATGAACAGGGCGGAAGGCGCGGCCGCATTGCTCGATCCGTCGTTCAGGTTGTTGTTGATGCCGTTGCCGGCGATCACGAACCACTGGTATTGCGGGACCTTGTTCGCGTCCACGCCGACATAGAGCTTGGCGAGTTGCGGCGTCGACATGATGTTGCCCATGTCGGCATCGTCCTTGTCGGTGAACTCCCACAGCACATTGCCGGCTCCCACGTTTGACGGGTCGGTCACGTCGAGTGCGAACAGCCCCTGCGCGCCACCGCCGAGTCCGGATGCCAGCACCGTTTTCCAGTTGCCGCCGATCCGGGCTTCCGCTACCACGGGCGTGGCGTCCACATAGGGCCGATGGACGTAGCTGGACGACGTCAGCTGAATCAGGTTCCCCATCACGGCATTGGGTACATAGGCAAAGAGTTCAGCCCCGGTCAGTGCGTTGAATCCATGCAGCATGCCATCGTTCGCACCGATGTAGACCATCGGGGTGCGATTCTGGTACCGCTTGTAGAAAGCACCGTAGTCGGACTCGTTGATCGCCGTGGAAGGGGCCGCAACGTAGGCCGGGCCGGAGTTGATGATGTCGCCCAGGATGGAGTTGCGCGCGCGCAGGCTACCGGTGCCACCGGTCGATTCCTCGTTGCTGCGGTCGCCTCGCAAGTAGTTCAGGCGCGCGGCTCCGGCGCTGTCGCTCTCGTTGGCATTGAGCTTTAGAGAGAGCTTCTGCGCGCTGTTGATGGATGACCAGTCGAATGGCGCGCCGCTGCCAGCACCCGCGCCGCTGCTGGCGGGCACCCACGTGAGAATGTTGCGTGAGCCGGCGCCGCCGCTGCGCGCGGTGAGCAAGGCGCCGGCTTCCCAGCTTTCCTTGCTTGCGATCTGGATGCCGTTGTCATTGCTCAGCGCGAAGGCGGAGAGCTTGCCCGTCCAGTTCTGGTCAAAACCCGGCGCGAAGATAAAGGTGCCGCTGGAAACGCGTGACGAGGTGAGCGCGACGCCGGAGATGGTGCCGCCATAGCTGACGATTTTGGAGAAGATATCGCGGATCGCCTTGATCATGGCGGTCGGCTGACCCGCCAGGAACCACGTCGCAGGCACATTGGATCCGGCCGGGGTTGCTTCCCACTCGCTGTCGTTTTTAGCGACCGTATTGTTGGCGCCCGACGTGGTGAAGGGGCTGCTGTCGCCGTTGACATCGTTGAAACCGCCGTATTTTGCCGCCAGGTACAACTGGCTCTGGCGCTGCGCGGTGCCGACGGTCCCATCGCCGTTCTCGTTGACGTCGATGGTGTAGGTGGTCACGCGCAACGACGGGATATCCGCCCGGAAACCGTAGGTGTGCGCCCAGTAGGCAACACCCGCCATGTAGTACGTACCGTGGCCGCTGGAGCCCGTGTCGGCCGTACTCATATTGGCCAGCGAGGAGTTGGGCTTGCTATTGCCGTAGCTTGTCGTGCTCTCCATGTCCGCGACCTTCCTGGTCCAGGCCATGACGTCGAAGCCGTCGGCCTCGATCGCGCGCACGGGGTCGTTTGCGGTTACCGCCTTGCCGCCCGATATATAGGTCGTGCGGGTGTTGCCGGGAACATAGCGATCCCAGTGCGTATTGATGTCGGCGATACTCAGCACGTAGTTGCGCTGGCACTTCGCGACGACCGGATCCGACCAGCTGGTGTAGACCGGGTAGCCGTCTTTGTAGGCGGTCTGGAGGTCAGTGATCGCTTCCGGTGTGGGCTGCTTGCCTTGCAGGTAGCGGATGCTCTCGTAGTACAGCTCGCTGACCGGGTCCAGGCCCTTGTACTTGCCCGAGCGGCCGAACTGGTTCAGGTAGTTGACCACACCGCTGATGCCTTCGCCGGCATTTTCCGGGTTGCCAGCGAAGACGCCCGTGCTGGGATCCCACTCGCTCTTCGGATTGCTGACCTGGCTGAAGTTGCCGTCGATCATCTTGGGGCCGACATACTTCATCGGGGCCCGCAGCACGCCGCCGTACCGCGTGGCCGAACTGTCGTTCAGGTAGCCGAAGGCGCCGAAGCGCACGCGGTCGGCGTTTTTCTGCATTTCGCCGACTGGCTTGTAGTTCGTGCCGTAGAGCTTGCAGAGGTCGGTGCGGGAACTGCCTTCGCTCGCATCGCACACCTTGACGCGGGCATACATGGTGCCGAGGTTGGCATAGCTGCCCGGGCTGCTGCAGGAAGCGCCGCTGCCAGTCTTGGTGCCGAAGAACACCTTGTTGCTGCACGACGTGATGTAAAGCGTATCGGTGGTGAACGGCGTCACCGCGGAAGGTACGCTGGAACTGGACTTGGTCAGTGTCTTGGCGGGAAAGTAGGAACCGCTGTTGAAAAAATCATCCTGCAGCACGGCGCGCTGAAGCACGGTGTCCGTGGGGGTATCCACCACCCGGTCGCCACCGGTGAGCGCGAAGCGCAGCATGTCGATGGCGGAGGCGGTGGCCCAGTTCATGAAGTTGCCGCTGTACTGGCCCGAGCATTCGTGATTGGCGCTGGCATTGCCAGCGATCTCGAAGTACCCGCTGGATGAATAGTTGTAGCACTTGAGCGGGTTGAAATAGCCGACATATTCCGTGCTGCGGGTGTAGGTGCCGGTACGGTACGCCGCGCCCACCGTCGGGAACTCCACCGACAGCGACAGCAGCAGGTTCGGGTTGACATTCTGGTTGCGTCCGTAGAGCGGCGACTGCGCAATGTCCACCGTGGACGGTGTCAAGGCGGTGGCCGCCCGCGTTGGCACGGGAAGCAAGCCTGCACCGGCGACAACGAGGGCCAGCGCGATCCGGCATAAGCGTGTCATCAGCGAATCTCCGCGTAGGTCAGGAGCGAGGTCATTCATTCAGCTTTCCGGTAGTACGACTGCAGCATGACGCGGGTCGCGGTGTTGGCGCCGAAGCCCATCGCCGTGACGCGGAAGATGTAGACGACCGGAGCGTCGGGGCTTCCGGAGGCACCGGGCGATGTGTCCTGGATCGGCTCGATGATGTAGCGGGGCAGGGCGGCGGGCAGCAGGCCTGTGGGCGCGGTCGGGAACTGGCGTCCGGTGAAGGTGCCGTAGGCCACCGCGCGGGCATTCGCCCCGGTCTGCGCGAAGTCCACGGTTTCCCAGTTCGGGGTGCCGCTGTCGACGGCCGCGCACAGGCCCTGAAAGGCTGTGCCAGGCGTGGTCCCCGTGTTGCAGCCGGCGACGAATGGCAACAGGTTGGGATTGCTGCCAGAGAACAGGGCGGAGCGGCTGTTGACGGCAACGACACCCTGGATGTCCATCTCGGCATCCTGTAGCGCCATTTCGGCGGCTTGCACCGCAAGGTCGCGGTCGCGCTGGTTGGATGCCATGCGTTTGCTGTTGATCGCCAGTCGTGCGCCGGCCACGGCCATGATGCTGAGCACCAGGAGCATGACCAGGGCCGTGATCAGGACGACGCCGCGCTGGGCGGCTGGCTTGAGAGGGGCACTCATGATGGGGAGCAAGTGCGGCAAGTTGCGACGTTGCGCAGTTGCACGGTGACCGAGTACTGGCGGCGCAAGCGCTGTAGCTGCGTGGTCGGCTTGTAGGTCGCGTCGTTGACGGTGCTGTCGCCGCCATAGAGCGTGCCGAAGAGCTGGAAAGTGGGAACCTCCGGCGCCGGGCCGGTCACGGTGTCGCCGGCCAGTACCAGGGCAATTTTCAGCGACACCACGGTTTGCCATTTGGTGGCCAGGGCCAGCACATCCGTGGCAGGCAGGTAGCGGTCCGGGATGTAGTCATTGTTGGTGTCGACCCCGTACAGCACCTGGAACACCTCGACACCGGAAATGATTGGCACGGAGGTGATCGCGGTGTTCGAGATTTCCTTGTTGGATGCATCGCGAGCGCGATAGCCGCACATCAGTTGCGGGTTGCCGCTTGGATCCTTGGGGTCTGGCGCCACGAAGAAGCGAGCGAAGCCACGCGCAAGGTCCGCGTCCTCCCATGCCTGTGGCTCCGCCACGCCATTGCCGGAACAATCGATCATGCTGTTGTCGGCCACGGTGCGATCCGACGGCGTGCCCGAACCGAAAAAGCGCACCTGCAGCACGTCGCTCTTGTTCACGGGGTTGGTGGTGCCCGGCAGGCACGACAGGTTGAGGCTCGCGTCCTGGCCCGGGCTGGCGCAGTTGTCGACGCCGCTGATCGTGGGTGACAACGCGACGGTGGTCGGCATGATCCCGCCAGGCGCCTGGGCGATGGGCCCGCTTGCCGGGTTTGTTGCCGGCGCGCTGTTGCCGGCGTAGTTGGTCCATGCGGACTGCCGCACGATGCGGACGATGGTGTCCAGGGCAAAACGGCCCTTCTCGTCGAGCGCGGTGGTGTCGTCGATGGTGCTGTAGTTGGTGCGGGTGCCCATGTATATGGCGGTCGCTGCCAGTGTCAGCAACAGGCCGAGGACCATCGCGACCATCAGTTCAACCAGCGACACGCCCGACTGGGCATGCCGGTACGGCTTGCGGCGCGTACGCATCAGTTCACCGTCCCGGGCGTGGCGACGATGACGATCTGCGGTCGCGTGTTCATGTCGGCGAGATCGGCGCCGGTCCCCAGCGTCTTGGTGCTCAGGCGCGATATCCACCCGATCTTGATGACGATCGGCGCATCGTCGACACGGCCGCTTGCAGCGGCCGTGCAGCCCCAGGAAAAGCCGGACGTCTGGTTATAGGCAACGGTATCGCGGCAGATCACCGCCCGGCCGCCGGGCAGGGCGGCGGCTACCCGGTTCCACCACTCGATCACATCGAAGCGGGCTGTGTCCTGCGCGCAGGAGAGCAGCGTGCTGGCGCAGGCCGTCGTATAGGGATTACGCGTCAGCGCGGGCAGCTGGCTGGTCTGGGTGTCGATGAAATACAGGTTGGGCGCGAGGGCCTCGGCGGCCGCGCCCACGCCGGAGACGGCAGTGTTCGCACGCATGCGTTCGGCCATTTCGGTGGCCAACTGCATGGCAACGGTATCGTAGGAGGCTTGCTGGGAAAAACGCGAGGAATTGAGGAGCAGGCCGGCGACCCCGAGCACGCCAATCGCCAATACGACCATTGCCACCAATGCTTCGAGCATGGCAAAGCCGGCCGTCCCCCGACAGCTTGACTGACCCATTCTGACCCTCGTCCGAAAAGACTACGTTCTTTTGGCTTCGTTCTATTGTTTTGTCACTACTACCCAGGCGGAAGTATAGATATAGGAGTGAAGCCTAGGGCACAGTTTGGAAAGAATTAAACAACGTTCCCGTTACTTTTTCTACTGCTTTCGTGGGGTAGACGTTGAAAACTCATCCAGCATGTCGCGGAATTCCGACACGTCTTCAAAGCTCCGGTACACCGAGGCAAAGCGGATGTAGGCGATCTTGTCGAGCCGGCGCAGCTCCCGCATGACCAGTTCCCCGACCTGGCTACTGGGGATTTCCTTCTCGCCGAGCGCGAGCAGCTTTTCTTCGATGCGGGTGATGGAGGCGTCGATGGCTTCGGCGGAGACCGGGCGCTTGCGCAGCGCCAGGCGCATCGAGTCCTTCAGCTTGTCGCGGGTGTAGTCCGCGCGGGAGCCGTTTTTCTTGACGATGGCGGGGAAGAACAGCTCGATCCGCTCATAGGTGGTGAAGCGGCGGTCGCAGGATTCGCAGCGGCGGCGACGGCGGACTGTATCGCCTTCTTCGGACATGCGCGTGTCCAGGACCTGGGTATTGGAATGAGCGCAAAAGGGGCATTTCATGCCTGACCACCTCGAAGTTTGAACCGGGGCGCGTGCTGCGCGAGCAGCGTCTTTTCATTCTGTGTCGCGCTGGGCTGGGTTGGCAAGGCCCGCCGGCAGCGCTGGCGCGCCGCGGCGGACTGCCGGCCACCCGCGCGTGGGCGGGTGGCGCAGGGGGATCAGCCGTAGACCGGGAAACGCTTGGTCAGGGCTGCCACTTGCTCGCGCACGCTGGCGATATTGGCCAGGTCGTGCGGATTCTCAAGCACGTCGGCGACCAGGTTGGCCACCACGCGGGCTTCGTCTTCCTTGAAGCCACGGGTGGTCATGGCCGGCGAGCCCAGGCGGATACCCGAGGTGACGAAGGGCTTTTCCGGGTCGTTGGGGATGGCGTTCTTGTTGACGGTGATGTGCGCTTCGCCCAGGACCTTTTCGGCTTCCTTGCCGGTGATCTGCATGGCGCGCAGGTCGACCAGCATCACGTGGCTCTCGGTGCGGCCCGAGACGATGCGCAGGCCGCGTTCGGTCAGGGTTTCGGCCATGACGCGGGCGTTCTTGACCACTTGCTGCTGGTAGGTCTTGAACTCGGGCGACAGGGCTTCCTTGAAGGCCACGGCCTTGCCGGCAATCACATGCATCAGGGGGCCGCCCTGGATGCCGGGGAAGATGGCCGAGTTGATGGCCTTCTCATGCTCGGCCTTCATCAGGATCACGCCACCGCGCGGGCCGCGCAGGCTCTTGTGGGTGGTGGTGGTGACAAAGTCGGCGTGCGGAACCGGGTTCGGGTACTCGCCGGCGGCGATCAGGCCGGCGTAGTGGGCCATGTCGACCATGAACAGGGCGCCGATCGATTTGGCAACCTTGGCGATGCGTTCGAAGTCGATGCGCAGGGCGAAGGCCGAGGCGCCGGCGATGATCAGCTTGGGCTTCTTTTCCTGTGCCAGCTTTTCCAGCGCAACGTAGTCGATGTCTTCGTTGGCGTCCAGGCCGTAGCTCACCACGTTGAACCACTTGCCGCTCATGTTGAGCGCCATGCCGTGGGTCAGGTGGCCGCCTTCGGCCAGGCTCATGCCCATGATGGTGTCGCCCGGCTTCAGGGTGGCGAAAAACACGCCCTGGTTGGCCTGCGAGCCGGAGTTGGGCTGCACATTGGCGGCTTCGGCGCCGAACAGTTGCTTGACGCGGTCGATGGCGAGCTGCTCGACGACGTCGACGTACTCGCAGCCACCGTAGTAGCGCTTGCCGGGATAGCCTTCAGCGTACTTGTTGGTCAGTTGCGAACCCTGGGCGGCCATCACGGCCGGCGAGGTGTAGTTTTCCGAGGCGATCAGCTCGATGTGCTCTTCCTGGCGCTGGTCTTCCTTCTGGATAGCGGCAAAAATCTCGGGGTCGATCTGGTCGATCGTATAGCGGCTGCGTTCGAACATGGCGAAAACTCGTCTGAAAAAAGGAGATCCGAATCGGCTTCGGGGTAGGGCGCGCGGGGAAGGCACATGCGACCAGCGCCGGAAAGCGTGGCTAGTCCGGCGCAGGGCGCACCCTGCTTCCCATTCGCTGCCCAGGCGAGCGGCAGGCGCTTGATACATCGCGCCAGAGAAACTTGCGCTTCCTCGTGGTAGTGCCCACTGACTTCGCCAGTCGCGCAAGATGGAATGGTTGGCGGCAGTTTAACGCGAGGCGCTGGCTCGCTGCAAGACGGCGGAGAGGGCTCGCCGCCCGAAAGTCAACGGCTAGTCTGTCAGGTAATGTAATTGTTGTAATGTCGGGCGAGGGTATACACCGGGTCGGGCCGGCTGTCCGTTACAATCGCGGCCATGAGCAACAATGTGTGGGCCTTGCGGGTGTACTGGGAAGACACCGACGCAGGCGGCGTGGTGTTCTACGCCAATTACCTGAAGTTCTTCGAGCGCGCCCGGACCGAGTGGCTGCGCTCGCTTGGCGTCGAACAGCAAGCGCTGGCCGATGAGACCGGTGTCGTCTTCATCGTCAGAAGCACGGCGGTGGACTACAATGCCCCCGCCCGTCTGGACGACATGCTTGAGATCCGGACCCGGATTGAACGGGTTGGTCCAGCGTCTGTCCAATTCGCCCAGGAAGCCTGGCGTGGTGAGCAATTGCTGGCTACCGGCGCCATCCGGGTCGGATGTGTCGATCGCACCACATTTCGCCCGACGCCCATTCCCGCTCCCGTCCTAGCAACCATCAAGACCGCTCGATGAATCCCGTGACCGTCACGCAAGACCTGTCGATCATTTCGCTGGTGCTGCACGCCAGTGTGCTGGCGCAGGCCGTCATGGCCCTGCTGCTGGTGATGTCCCTGTTTTCGTGGACATATATCTTCCGCAAGCATTTCTCGCTGCGCTCGGCGCGCACCCAGACCGAGGGCTTCGAGCGCGACTTCTGGGCTGGCGGCGACCTGCAGGCGCTGTACCAGAGCGCGGCCAACAATCGCCACAGCACGGGCGCGCTGGAACGGATCTTCGAGTCCGGCATGGGCGAGTACCTGAAGGCGCGTGAACGCAACCATGACGCCGGGGCGCTGCTCGACGCAGCCCGGCGCGCCATGCGCGCGGCCTACCAGCGCGAGATGGATGTGATGGAGTCGCATCTTCCATTCCTGGCCTCGGTGGGCTCTGTCAGTCCTTATATCGGCCTGTTCGGCACGGTGTGGGGCATCATGAACGCCTTCCGCGGATTGTCCAACGTGCAGCAGGCAACGCTTGCCGCGGTTGCGCCCGGCATTGCCGAGGCGCTGGTCGCCACCGCCATCGGTCTGTTCGCGGCGATTCCTGCCGTGATCGCGTACAACCGCTACGCCACCGAGGTGGATCGCCTGGCCATCCGTTTCGAGAGCTTCATGGAAGAGTTCCTGAATATCCTGCAACGGCAGACCCGCTAAAGCGCCGAAACCACCAACGTCATCGGTCAAGGAGATACCTGCAATGGCAGCGATACAGCGCCGCGGCGGCTCGCGCCGCCGGGCCAGCGCCGACATCAATGTCGTGCCTTACATCGACGTGATGCTGGTGCTGCTCGTCATTTTCATGGTGGCCGCACCGATCGTGAACCCTGCCGTGGTCGATCTGCCCAGCGTGGCCAATGCCACGCAGCAGCAGAAAGCGCCGCCCATCGTCGTTACCGTGCATGAAGACGGCGCGCTCACCGCGCGCGGCAAGGATGGCGCCGGCAATGCCTTCGAGCGCAAGCTCGACAAGCAGGGCCTGATCGATTTCGTGCACCAGCGCCAGAACGAGAATCCCGATCAGCCGGTGGTGATTGCTGCCGACCGCTCGGTCAAGTACGAGGCCGTGCTCGACGTGATGTCGGTGCTAAAGGCCGATGGCGTGAAGCGCGTCGGCCTGATGGTCAAGCCCAAGTAAGCACCGCCGCCCGCCATGAAGACCGCCGCCTATCCTTACCAGCCGGCCCCGGAGCGGGGAACCCTGCGTTCCTTCCTGCTCGCGGTTTTCATGCACCTGCTGCTTGGCATCGTGCTGTATTTTGGCGTGCACTGGCAGAGCAGCACGCCCGTCGGCGCCGAAGCCGAACTCTGGGACGAGATCCCGGCGACCCCCGCGCCGACGCCGCTTCCCGCTCCGCTGCCCGCACCTGTGGAGGTCGAGCAGGCGCGCCCCGCGCCGCCCGCGCCGGCAGTGAAGTCGCGCGCCGAAGAGGACGCCGAGATCGCCCTCCAGCAGCAAAAGCGCCGCCAGGCCGAAGCCGCCGCCCGCGAGGAGGCGCGCAAGCAGGCCGACCTGCGCGCACGCCAGGAAACCGAGCGCCAGGAGGCGGCCCGCAAGGAAGCCCAGCATAAGGAAGACCTGCGCCGCGAAGAACAACGCCGCGAGGAGCAGAAGAAGGAAGATCAGAAGAAGGAGGCCCAGCGCAAGGACGATGCGCGCAAGCAGGCCGCCATCCAGCACGATCAACAGCGCAAGGAGCAGGCTGAGCGCGAGCGCAAGGAAGCCGAAGCGAAGGCCCGCGCCGATGCCAAGGCCCGGGCCGAGGCCGATGCCAGGGCGCGCGCCGAGGCGGACGCCAAGGCGAAGGCGAATGCCGATGCCAAGGCGGCCGCCACCGCCAAGGCAAACGCGGAAGCCAAGGCCGCCGCCAACGCGAAGGCCAAGGCGGATGCCGATGCCAAGGCCAAGCGCGACGCCGCCGCCAATGCCCAGCGCCATGGCGAACTGGCACGCCTGCAGGCCCTGGCCGGTGGCTCGGGTACCGCCGGTGGCGCCGGCGGCGTCGGCAGCAGCGCGGGCAGCGGCGCCGGCTCGGGCGGCAAGGCTTCGCCCGGCTACCCGGACCGGGTGCGTCGCCGCGTCAAGCCGAATATCGTATTTACTGAAAACGTGCCCGGCAATCCGGCCGCGGTGGTGTCCGTCCAGCTCGCGCCGGATGGCTCCCTGATGTCGTCGCGGCTGGCGAAGTCCAGCGGCAATGCCGCCTGGGACAGCGCGGTGCTGCGCGCCGTCGAGCGCTCGGACCCGCTTCCCCGCGACGAGAATGGCAAGGCGCCGGCCAGCCTTACCATCACGTTCAAGCCGAACGACTAAGGCGAGGGGCGTGGCGATAGCGATGGCACGGGTGTTTTCGAATTGCAACAGATTGCAACCTGCGTCGAAGCCGGGCTATCCCGGCGCTAGGATGACAGGTTGCCTGACGCAGCCGGCAAATGTGCCCGGTGCACGCGATACGGGCATGCGACATGCTTGCCCGTACCACGGCTTCCAGTTTGCCGGCCGCGCTCGATGAATATTGATCTCGACTGAGGAGCAGCATGCGAAAGCTTTGGGCCCCCCTTTGGCTAGCCGCACGGCGGCACAACACCCCCGCGCACGTCCTGTTTGCCTGGCTGGCCGTGGCGCTGGCCTTTTCGGCCGGCAGCGCACAGGCGCAACTGAATGTTGAAATCACCGGCGTAGGCGCCAGCCAGTTCCCGATCGCCACCGCCAATTTCCAGGGCGAAGCGCAAGCCCCGCAAAATGTCACCGCCATCATCCGCGGCGACCTGCAGCGCAGCGGGCGCTTCCGCAATATCGATCCGGCTGGCGCCACCGTGGCCGAATCCGCCAATGCCGACCTTGGCAACTGGAAGTCGCGCGGCGCCGATGCCTTCGTAGCCGGCAGCGTGACCCCGACCGGCAACGGCCAGTACGACGTGCGCTTCCGTCTCTACGATACCGTCAAGGGCCAGAGCCTTGGCGGACTGGCCTTCACCGTCGGGCCGAACCAGTTGCGCGTCGCCGGGCACAAGATCGCCGACTACATCTACGAGAAGCTGCTGGGCGAGCGCGGCGTGTTCGCCACTCGCCTGTCCTATGTCTCGCGCGTGGGTGGGCGCTTCCAGCTGCTGATCTCGGACTCCGACGGCCAGAATTCCCAGGTGGCGCTGACCAGCAACGAGCCGATCATCTCGCCTTCGTGGTCCCCGGATGGCAGCAAGGTCGCCTACGTGTCCTTCGAGGCCAAGAAGCCCGTGGTCTACGTGCATGACCTGGCAAGTGGCCGCCGTACGCTGGTGTCCAACCAGAAGGGCAACAACAGCGCGCCTTCGTGGTCGCCCGACGGGCACCACCTGGCGGTCGCGCTGTCGCGCGACGGCAATACCCAGATCTACCAGGTCAACGCCGATGGCTCCGGCCTCAAGCGCCTCACGCGTAGCAGCGCCATCGACACCGAGCCGCAATACGCGCCGGACGGCCGTGGCATCTACTTCACCAGCGATCGCGGCGGCGCGCCGCAGATCTACCGCATGCCGGCCGGCGGGGAAGAAGGCGGTGCAGCCCAGCGTGTGACCTTCAAGGGCAGCTACAACGTGAGCCCGCGCATTTCGCCTGACGGCAAGCAGCTGGCCTATATCACCCGCAGCGGCGGCTTCAAGCTGCAGCTGATGGATCTCGGCAACGGCGATGTCACGTCGCTGACCGACACCGCCAACGACGAGGCGCCAAGCTTCGCCGCCAACGGCAAGTACATTCTTTATGCCACCCGGGTGGGAGGCCGCTCGGTGCTGGCGGCAGTGTCCACTGACGGGCGTACCCGGCAGGTTTTGTCGCTCCAGTCCGGCGAGGTTCGCGAGCCGTCCTGGGGCCCATTCATGCAATAAACGAGGAGTTCCTAGCCATGACCCAAATGATGACCAAAACCCTTGCCGTCGCTGCCCTGCTGGCCCTCGGCGCTTGCAGCTCCGGCGTCAAGCTGGACGACACCGCCGGTGCCGGTGGCAAGGGCACGCCTTCGAGCGACGCTCGCGCCGTGGCGCCGGTGGACGTCTCGCGCGATCCGCTGAACGACCCGAACAGCCCGCTGGCCAAGCGCAGCGTGTACTTCGACTTCGACAGCTACAGCGTCAAGTCCGACTACCAGGGCATGCTGTCCGAGCACGCCAAGTACCTGGCCGCCAACAAGGGCCGCCGCATCCTGATTCAGGGCAACACCGACGAGCGCGGTACCAGCGAGTACAACCTGGCGCTGGGCCAGAAGCGTGCCGAGGCCGTGCGCCGCTCCATGTCCTCGCTGGGCGTGCCGGAAAGCCAGATGGAAGCCGTCAGCCTGGGCAAGGAAAAGCCCAAGGCAACCGGCCATGACGAAGCCTCGTGGGCGGAAAACCGCCGCGCGGACATCACGTACTAATCTGCGGATAGCCAACTCATGAAAGCACGCGTCTCCAAGTTGGTATTGCTTACTGCGATGTCCTGCGCCAGCCTGCTGCATGTTGCGCAGGCGCGGGCCGGCGTGTTCGACGATGACGAGGCGCGCAAAGCCATCGTGACCATGCGGGACCAGTTCAACGGTTTCCAGGCAACGGCATCGCAGCGTATCGACCAGAACAGCCGCGCCCAGCTCGACATGCAGAACCAGCTCGAGGGCCTGCGCCAGGAAGTGGCGCGGCTGCGCGGCCAGAACGAGATGCTGCAGAACGAAGTGACCACGCTGCAGAAACAGCAGAAGGACTACTACGCCGACCTCGATGCGCGCCTGAAGAAATTCGAGCCGCAGCAGGTCACCGTGGATGGCCGGGAAGGCCTGTCGCAACCCGGCGAGAAGACTGAATACGATGCCGCGCTCAAGCAGTTCCAGACCGGGGACTTCAAGGGTGCCGGCAACGTGTTCTCGGCCTTTATCAAGAAGTACCCGCAGAGCCCGTATGTGCCGCTGGCGCAATACTGGCTAGGTAACTCGTTGTATGCGCAGCGGGATTACAGCCGTTCCACCACGGTGCTGCAAAACATGGTGCAGGCCTATCCGGATCACCCCAAGGTGCCGGATGCGCTGATCGCCATCGCCAACAACCAGATCGAATCGGGGCAGAAGCCCGCGGCCCGCAAGACCCTGGAGCAGGTGGTAGCCAAATACCCCGGCACCGAGGGCGCGCAGGCGGCGACCAATCGCCTCAAGACGCTGAAGTAAGCGCCGCGCCGGCAGAGCGCCGGTGGCAGGCGAACGACGCAAGGCCCGCATCCGCGGGCCTTTTGTCGTGGTCGCGCTAAAATACGCGATTCGCCTTGAATTTTGCGTGGCGCCGCCAGGCGCCGCCCCCCGCCATCATGAAAAAACGCGCTATCGTCCTGCTTTCCGGCGGCCTGGACTCCGCCACCGTCCTTGCCATGGCCAATGCGCAGGATTTCGAGACCTATGCGCTGTCGATGCGCTATGGCCAGCGCCATTCCTCGGAACTGGAGGCAGCCAAGCGCGTGGCGGCGGCCCTGGGCGCGGTGCGCCACGAGATCATCGACCTCGACCTGCGCCGCTTCGGCGGCTCGGCGCTGACCGACGATAGCCTGGACGTGCCCACCGACGGCGCGGTCGGCGGGATTCCGGTCACCTATGTGCCGGCCCGCAATACCATCATGCTCTCGCTGGCCCTGGGCTGGGCCGAGGCCGTTGGCGGCCGCGACCTGTTCTTCGGCGCCAACGCGGTCGATTACTCAGGCTATCCGGATTGCCGGCCCGAGTATGTTTCGGCCTACGAGACGCTTGCCAACCTGGCCACCAAGGCTGGCGTGGAGGGCGAGCGTATCCGCGTGCACGCGCCCATCATCGACATGACCAAGGCCGAAATCATCCGCGCCGGCGTCAGGCTCGGGGTGGACTACGGCATGACAGTGTCGTGCTACAAGGCCGACGACGACGGCCGCGCCTGCGGCGTATGCGACTCCTGCCGCATTCGCCGCGCCGGTTTCGAGGCCGCCGGCGTGCCCGATCCAACCCGCTACCAGGGCGCCGCCTGACGGTTGCGAAACAAGAGCGCGCGCTCGCGCGCGCTCAACCCTGACGCCGCACACACCCGTTCCGATTCCCCCGCCGGACACTCATGCCCGATATCGATCTCGCAGCGCTCAGCCGTACCGTACTGGCGAGCACCTTCATCCTGACCTTCCTGTTTGGGGTGGTGCTCCAGCGCACGCACTTCTGCACCATGGGCGCGGTCTCCGACATCGTCAACATGGGCGACTGGAGCCGCATGCGCATGTGGGGCCTCGCCATCGGCGTGGCCATGATCGGCACCGCCGGGCTGGCGGCGGGCGGTTATATCGATCCCGCCAGGACCATCTATGCCGCAAGCAAGCTCAGTTGGCTTTCCGCGCTGGTGGGCGGGCTGATGTTCGGCTTCGGCATGGTGCTGGCCTCGGGATGTGGCAGCAAGACCCTGGTGCGCATCGGCGCGGGCAACCTGAAATCGCTGGTGGTATTCGTATTCCTCGGGCTGTCCGCCTACATGACGTTGCGCGGCCTGTTCGGCGTGATTCGCGTGAATACCGTCGATGCGGTGGCACTCACGCTGCCCACCACGCAGGACCTGCCCTCCGTGCTGGCGCATGCCAGCGGCATGGCGCGTGGCACCTTGCAGCTTGGCATCGGGCTGGTGCTGGGCGGCGCGCTGGTGATCTGGGCGCTGGCCGGACGCGGCTTCCGAACGTTCGATAACCTGCTGGGCGGCATTGCGGTGGGGCTCATCATCGTGGCGATGTGGTACGTCTCGGGGCATATTGGCTATGTCGCCGAAGATCCCAACACGCTCGAAGAACTGTTCGTGGGCACCAATAGCGGCCGCATGGAAAGCCTGAGCTTCGTCGCTCCGTATGCCTATACGCTGGACTGGCTGATGATGTTCAGCGACAAGAGCAAGGTGTTGACCATTGGCATCGTCAGCGTGTTCGGCGTGGTGGCCGGGGCCGCCGCCTATGCGCTGGTCACGCGCACCTTCCGCTGGGAAGGCTTTGGCAGCGCCGAGGACGTTGGCAACCATCTGGTGGGCGGCATCCTGATGGGCGCAGGCGGCGTGACCGCCCTGGGCTGCACGATCGGCCAGGGCTTGTCGGGCGTATCGACGCTGGCAATCGGCTCGTTTATTGCGCTGGCCGGTATCCTGGCCGGCTCGGTGCTGGGCTTCCGCTACCAGATATGGCGCCTTGAGCGCATGGTCTAGCACGAACGTTTAACGCGCTGAGGTTGACATTAGGGCCAGGATATTCCTATAATCGCGGCTTCAGTTTTTCCGGGTCGTTAGCTCAGTCGGTAGAGCAGCGGACTTTTAATCCGTTGGTCGCGTGTTCGAGTCACGCACGACCCACCAGCATTGCGAAAAGGCGTAGCGGGCAACCGCTACGCCTTTTTTGTTTGGGGTCCTGGCCGGGGAAAACGGCTGGGCAGGGAACAAAAGCCTGCCCCCTGGCCAGCAGCAATCAGCCCTGCCTTGCCAGATGCCTGGCCAGAAACGCTTCCATCGCCTCGTAGAAGTCGAAGCGGTTCTCCTCGTTGTGAAAGCCGTGGCCTTCGTTTTCCTTGAGCAGGTACTCCACATCGATACCACGCGCTCGCAGCGCCTCGACAATCTGGTCGCTCTCGGCTTGCTTGACGCGCGGATCGTTGGCGCCCTGGGCGACCAGCAGCGGCGTGCGGATCCGGTCCGCGAAGAACACCGGCGAGGCATCGTGCATGGCCTGGCGGTCGATTTCGTCGTTGGGATTGCCGATCATCTCGTACAGCATGTCGAGCATCGGCGTCCAGTACGCGGGAATCGTCTCCAGCAGCGTGAACAGGTTCGATACGCCGACATAGTCGATGGCAGCGGCATAGCGGTCCGGCGTGAAGGCGACGCCGGCAAGCGTCGCATAGCCGCCATAGCTGCCGCCGAAGATCGCCATGCGCTTCGGATCCACGATGCCCTGCGCGACGAGCCAGTCGACGCCGTCGTCGATGTCGTGCTGCATCGTCTTGCCCCATTGCTTGAAGCTCGCTTCCCAGAACTTGCGGCCGTAGCCGGTCGAGCCGCGGAAGTTGATCTGCAGCACCGCGTAGCCGCGGTTCGCCAGCAACTGCACCTCGGGGTTGAAGCCCCAGTCGTCACGCGTCCAGGGGCCACCGTGCGGGTTGACCACGAGCGGCAGGCCCTGGGGCGCGGGCTCGCCAGCGGCGGCTACCGGCAGCGTCAGGTAGCCATGGATCTGCAGGCCGTCGCGCGAGGTGAACCGGATCGGCCGCATGCCGGCCATGTCGGCTTCATCGAGCCACGGCAGCACCTTGCCTAGCGTGACCAGCTTGCGCGTGCCGCTGTCGTACAGGTAGCGGGTGCCGGCGGTCTTGTCGCTCGACGCGGAGACGATCATGCGGGTCTCGTCGCGCGTGAGGCTGGTGATGTGGTGCTCGTAGCCCGGCAGCTGCCGTTCCAGGTCGGCATGGATCTGCCCGGCGTGCGCGTCGAAGAAATGGCGGTGCGTCTTCCAGTCCGTGTACCAGGCGGCACTCAGCACACGGCGGTGACGCGAGTAGCTCAGGCCGCCGACGTCGACTTCATCGTGCTCGAAGACCAGCCGGCCTTCCTGTGCCGTCTGCGGATCGAATTCGAAGATCGCCAGCTTGTCGCGTCCGCGATTGGATTGCACATACAACTGCTTGTTGTCGAAGGTGAAGAACAGCGGCGCGACCGTCTCGCGGAAATCGGTAGTCAGGACCGGGCGGAAGGGCTGGTCCTCGGTATCGCGATAGAGCAGGGTGGTATTCACACCGTCGCTGGCGGTCGCCACGCGCAAGCGGCCGGCATGATCGGTGCCCCAGCTCATCACATTGCCGGGGTTCTCGGCGATCTGCACGGACTCGCCGGTCACGACATCGACGCGCAGCACATCGAAGACCTGCGGGTCGCGCTTGTTGTGCGACAGCAGGATATGGCGCTCGTCGTCCTCGAGATCGTCGACGATCTCGGCCCGTACGCCGGGGTACGGCGTCAGGTCGACCGGGTCGCCGCCGTCGATCGGCACCGACAGCACGTGGAAGTTCTCGTCGCCGCCGAAGTCTTTCACGTAGAGGATGTGCGTGTTGCCTTTCCAGGCGTGGAAGGGCAGGTCACGCTCGGTTTCGCGGGTCAGCGGCCGGGCTTCGCCCAGCAGGTTGCCGTCGGCGTCGATGGCCTGCACGAAAATATTCTGGCGGCCCTGATGCCTGGCCAGGAACGACAGGTGACGTCCATCCGGAGAGATCGAGAACTGGGAGCGGTCCGGCTTGCGAAACAGTTCGCGCACGCTGTAGTGCTTTACCTTCGCGGGTGCCTGCGCACCGGATGACTCGTGGATTTGACGCAATGCTCACTCCTTGGTGTGTTCGGGGCCGGCAAATACAGCGGCGGGCTCAATCCGTGCGGGACGCCTCGGGGTGTGCGTCGCCGCGGGCGCCGGCTGGGCCTTCCGGCGGTGCCGGTGGCGTGGAATCCTTGTCCTGGGCCGCATCGCGGCGCTCGATTTCGTCGCGCGTCGAGGTGGACAGGTCCCAGCTGGCGATAAACAGCGCGGCGATCAGCGGACCGATGACGAAGCCATTCAGCCCGAACAGCGCCATGCCGCCCAGCGTGGAGATCAGCACCACCCAGTCGGGCATGCGGGTGTCCTTGCCGACCAGGATGGGGCGCAGGACGTTATCCACCGCGCCGATCACCACCGCGCAGAAGCCGATCAGGATCGAGCCTTTGCCCACGTCGCCAGTCAGCAGGAAGTAGATGGCTACCGGCCCCCAGATCAGGGCGGCGCCCACGGCCGGCAGCAGCGACAGGAAGGCCATCAGCACGCCCCATAGCAGCGAGCCCTGGATGCCGAGTATCCAGAAGATCAGGCCGCCCAGCGCGCCTTGCACCGCGGCGACAGCGATATTGCCCTTGACCGTGGCACGGGCCACGGTGGTGAACTTGCGCAGCAGGTGCTGTTTGTGCGGCTCGCTCAGGGGAATGGCCTGCATGATCAGCCGTGAAATCTGCGGACCATCGCGCAGCAGGAAGAACAGCAGGTACAGCATCACGCCGAAGCTGACCACGAACTGGAAGGTGTTCTGTCCGAGACTCAGCGCCTGCGTGGCGATGATCTGGCTGGCCTGGGCGGCGCCATTGGTGAGCTTTTGCTGCAAGTCGCCGATATCGAGGAGCCCGAAGCGGTCCAGCACCCGTCCCACCGAAGGCGGCAGCGCGTGCACGGCCTGCTGGAAGTAGGCGCCAAAATTGAGTTGCCCCGACCTGATCTGCTGGTAGACCGTGCCGCCTTCCCGGAGCAGGGCGCCAGTGACGAAGATCAGCGGCAGCACCACGATCAGCATGCACAGCGTCAAAGTGGTCAGCGACGCCAGGTTGCGCCGGCCGCCCATGCGGCGGGTCAGCCAGTTGTTGGGCGGCGTGAAGATGATGGCCAGGATGGTGCCCCAGAACACCGCGCCAAAGAAGGGCCAGAGGACGAAGCAAAAGGCTACCGAGACTACTGCCAGCAGCAGATAGAACGCCTTCTGCTGCATATCCGATCGATGGGTCATTGCGCTGTCCCTTGGGTCAGGTTGGCATCGCGGGGGCGCCGCACGGGCTGCCGCTGGGCGCCAAGGCGCATCGCGCCCGCCACGGGCAAGCGCGCGCCCGAAAGGCAAGGCCGGCGTGTGCCATGGCCTTGCTTGGAGGGTGCGGTACTAGCGTACTAGCGTACCAGCGGGTCGCGAAATCCGGTGTCGACGGTTTCGATGGTGTCGGGCGGAGCCCGCCGGGCAGCTTCCGCGCTGCCCTTCTGCCAGGTTTGATAAACCCAGTAGCCGGCACCTGCCAGGATGCCGAACTTGGAGGCCTTCCACGTCCAGCGCAGCACCGGCGTCTTGCGCAGTAACGGCAGTGCCAGGGACACGGCCGAGCTGAGCAGCGGATATTCCTTGGCCAGGCCCAGCAGCTTGAGCCAGGAAGCAGGCCGGGTCATGCGCGGCAGCCAGGCACTGAAACGGCCGAACCGGGTTGCGCTGCCCCGTACATGGTGAAGCGCCTGGGCGCAGTCGTAGCGCTCCAGCGCGGCGCGCGTGATCAGGAGTTCCTTGCGGATGGCGAGCGGCAAGCGCACCTCGCGCGAGAAACGCACCGGGCGCTGATGTTCCCGGTGCGGGGTGCCGGCCACGTTCTCCGTGGGCTGGTCTGGCTGGTTCGGGTGGCTCATCGGCGCAGGATCTCCCGGTCTTTGTCGATCTCGGCCAGCGTGGCTTCGAACAGGGGCGGGGCATTGCGCGCCAGGTGACGGGCGAATGCGAGGCAGGCTGCGCAGGCGGCCAAGTAACACGCAACCAGCACGCAGAGGGCTTGCCAGCGGTAAGTGTCCCAGAACAGGATGGCGATCAGCACGGTCAGCGTCACCAGGGCCAGGCCGAAGAACACCAGGCCGAAACAGGCCAGCAAGGCCATCTTCGTCAGCCGCGAGCGTTCTTCCGCGAGTTCTACGCTGGCAAGTTCGAGGCGCGTCTGCACCATCGCCACCAATGATCCTGCCAGGCTGCGCAGGGCATCCATAAACTTGGGGGAGGAGGTGGGGTCGCTCATGCAATTCCGGCGAAGGCGTGCAGCGGCAATGCGCTGCACCAGCTACAAACGGGAAGCCCCGCCAGCGGTGTCGGACCACTGGCGGGGCGTTGCCCCGCACCGCCTCGCGACCTACGGAGGACTGAGTGCGGGGCGTTCGGGTTCATACGCGAGGCTTGTGGCCTTGCGAATTACTTGCGGTTCAGCAGCAGGCCGATCAGCAGGCCAACTCCGGCAGCCACGCCGACGGCGCGCCACGGGTGGTCGTGTACATAGTCATCGGTGGCGCGTGCGGCCGCCTTGCTCTTGGTGACTACGGCGTCCTGCAGGTCCTGGGCCTTTTCCTTGGCTTGCTTCAGCAGGCCCATGCCGCGCTCGCGCAGTTCGGCAGCTTTCTCGCCGGTGGTCGAGGCCGCTTGCTTAAGCAGTTCTTCGGCATCGGACAAAACGGTCTTGACATCGCTCATCAGTTTCTCCTGTTTGCGGGCGGTGGTTTCGGATTGTGACATTTTGCCTTCCTCGCACGTTCTCGGGCAGCTTCTCACCCTCTTTACTAGCATATGCGGGGAACCGCCGTGGTTTCAACACCACGAGTCCGACACCGTGTGTGGGACATTGACGCAGACAAAGGTCCTAAGACAAAAAGGTGATTTTGTAGTGACTTTATATTCGTTTGGGTTGGATCGCAATCTCACTACACTGGTTCAACCCGAATTTGCCCCCTTGGAGGACACCCTTATGACACTACGTCTTGGCGACATCGCACCGGATTTCGAGCAGGATTCCAGTGAAGGCCCGATTCGCTTTCATTCATGGCTTGGCGACAGCTGGGGCGTTCTGTTTTCGCACCCCGCCGACTTCACGCCGGTCTGCACGACCGAGCTGGGTCTGACGGCGAAGCTAAAGGGCGATTTTGCCAAGCGCAATGTCAGGGCGATCGCGCTGTCGGTCGATCCTGTCGAGTCTCATCGAGAGTGGATCAAGGACATCGACGAGACCCAGGGTACCACGGTCAATTTCCCCATCCTAGCCGATGGCGACCGCAAGGTTTCCCAGCTCTACGACATGATCCACCCCAATGCGAACGAGACCCTGACGGTGCGTTCGCTGTTCGTGATCGATCCGAAAAAGAAGGTGCGCCTGATCATCACCTACCCGGCCAGCACCGGGCGCAACTTCAACGAGATCCTGCGCGTGATCGATTCGCTGCAGCTCACCGACAGCCATAGCGTTGCCACGCCGGGCAACTGGCAGGACGGCGACGACGTGGTGATTGTGCCCTCGCTGAAGGACGAGGAGGTGATAAAGCAGAAATTTCCGAAGGGTTACAAGGCCGTGCGGCCTTACCTGCGGCTGACGCCGCAACCCAACAAGTAAGCAGCCGGCGGGGCGCGCTGCGCCCGGCCGGCTGGCCAGTGTTGTACAACGATGGGCTCGCCCGTCGTCTCTCCTTGGTAGTGTGCTTGGCCCGGCTTCGCAGCCGGGCCTTTTTAATTTTCTGCGGGAGAACGGGCGGTCCGGCTTCCGGGCCCGGGAATTTAGAAGAAGGCCTGGATGCCGGTCTGGGCGCGGCCCAGGATCAGGGCGTGGATGTCATGGGTGCCTTCGTAAGTGTTGACCACTTCGAGGTTGACCACGTGACGGATCACGCCGAACTCGTCCGAGATGCCGTTGCCGCCGAGCATGTCGCGCGCGACGCGGGCGATGTCCAGCGACTTGCCGCAGGAGTTGCGCTTCATGATCGAGGTGATTTCCACCGCGGCGGTGCCTTCGTCCTTCATGCGGCCCAGGCGCAGGCAGCCTTGCAGGCCCAGCGTGATCTCGGTCTGCATGTCGGCCAGCTTCTTCTGGATCAGCTGGTTGGCCGCCAGGGGGCGGCCGAACTGCTTGCGGTCCAGCGTGTACTGGCGCGCGGTGTGCCAGCAGAATTCGGCCGCGCCCAGGGCGCCCCAGGCGATGCCGTAGCGGGCCGAGTTCAGGCAGGTGAAGGGGCCCTTCAGGCCGGATACGCCCGGCATCAGGTTCTCTTCCGGCACGAACACCTGGTCCATGACGATTTCACCGGTGATCGAGGTGCGCAGGCCGACCTTGCCATGGATGGCCGGAGCCGACAGGCCCTTCCAGCCCTTTTCCAGGATAAAGCCGCGGATGGCTTCCTTGCCGTCGTCGCCGACCAGCTTGCCCCATACCACGAACACATCGGCGATCGGCGAGTTGGTGATCCACATCTTGGCGCCGGAGAGTTCATAGCCGCCCGCCACCTTCTTGGCGCGCGTGACCATGGAGCCCGGGTCCGAGCCGTGGTTGGGTTCGGTCAGGCCGAAGCAGCCGATCCACTCGCCGGTGGCCAGCTTGGGCAGGTATTTCTGCTTTTGCGCCTCGCTGCCGAACTCGTGGATCGGCACCATCACCAGCGACGATTGCACGCTCATCATCGAACGGTAGCCCGAATCCACCCGCTCCACTTCGCGCGCGATCAGGCCGTAGGCCACGTAATTCAGGCCGGGGCCGCCGTATTCCTCGGGAATGGTGGGGCCGAGCAGGCCGAGTTCGCCCATCTCGCGGAAGATCTCGATGTCGGTCTTCTCGTTGCGGAACGATTGCAGTACGCGAGGTGCGAGCTTGTCCTGGCAATAGGCCAGTGCGGCATCGCGCACCATGCGCTCGTCGGCGCTCAGCTGGTCGTCCAGCAAGAGGGGGTCGGCCCAGTGGAATTCGGCGTTGGCAGCCATATTACGTCTCCTTCGATAGTGCAGGTCGGTGCAGGTCGGGATGGGCAGCCGCGCGGGCCGGCCCTGAATTCATGAATTATCGGCGCATTCCGCGCTCTGCCGAGGACTCTTTGAGTTCCGCATTGCGGAACCTTGTTCCGATGATGTAGTATATCGCAATGCGCGGTCCGTGCAATAGGCGCGCGCCTTCATCCCACCCGCGGAGACTTCCTTTGGCCACCGAATCGCAAGCCACGCCCGCAGCAGATGTCGTCAGCGCCACACCGCGCGAAAGCGATCCCAATTTCGTCACCGCGCTGGCGCGCGGCCTTGAGTTGCTGCGTTGTTTCCGCACCGGTGAATCGATGCTCGGCAACCAGGATTTCGTGCGCCGCACCGGCTTCCCCAAGGCAACCGTGAGCCGGCTGGCCGGCACGCTGGTGCAACTGGGCTACCTGCGCTACGACGATAGCCTGGGCAAGTACGCGCTCGATGCCGGCGTGCTGGCGCTGGGATATTCCTACCTCTCCGCTTCCAACGTAGTCACGCTGGCGCGCCCGCACATGCTGGCGTTTGCCCAGGCTTACGGGGTATCCGTGTCGCTGGGCAAGCGGGAGCGGCTGGAGGTGATCTATCTTGAATCGATCCGGAACGATGCGGGTGTGATGCTCGGGCTGGGGGTAGGGTCGCGCCTGTCGCTGGTGTCGAGTTCGATGGGGCGCGCCTACCTGGCTGCCTTGCCGGCTGCCAGGCGCGAGCGGGTGCTGGCGGAGTTTGCCCAGGCTTATCCGGAGCAGTGGAAAACGCAGGAGGCGGCGATGCGTGCCACGGTGGCGGAGGCCGCGACCCTGGGTTACGCGGCGTCATTCCGCGACTGGCATCCTGCCATCCACGCGTGCGCGGTGGCGTTCCGGCCAGTGGGAGAGAAGGAATTGCACATGCTCAGTTGCAGCGCGTCCTATGGCTCGGTCGAGGAAGCGGTATTTCACGACAAGCTGGCGCCGGCCTTGCGCGCGCTGGCGGCGCGGCTGTCGGACCCGGCGCTCTGAGCGCTCGGGGGCGGCGGTACCGGCCTGGCCAGCACCGCCTTGCGGTCGCGCTCTTACAGATCCGTGCGCAGCTTCCACAATTCGGGGAACAGCACCACGTCGAGCATCTTGCGCAGGTAGCTGACGCCCTCTGTGCCGCCGGTGCCGCGCTTGAAGCCGATCACGCGCTCCACGGTCGTGACATGGCGGAAGCGCCACTGCCGGAAGGCGTCTTCCAGGTCGACGAACTTCTCGCCCAGTTCATACAGTTCCCAGTGCGCCTCTGGCTGGCGATAGACTTCCAGCCACGCGGCTTCCACCGAGGCGTTTTCGCCGGCCGGCAGGGTCCAGTCGCGCTCGATGCAGGTCGCATCGATGGCAAAGCCGCGCCGTGCCATCAGGCGGATCGCCTCGTCATACAGCGATGGCGTGCGCAGTGCTTCCTCCACCAGGGCCAGGTGTTCGGGCTGGTGTGCATGCGGGCGCAGCATGGCGGCGTTTTTGTTGCCGAGGATGAATTCGATCTCGCGGTACTGGAAGGACTGGAAGCCGGACGACATCCCCAGGTAGGGACGCATCGCCGAGTATTCCGGCGGTGTCATGGTGGCCAGCACATTCCACGCCTGCACCAGTTGCTCCATGATGCGCGACACCCGCGTGAGCATCTTGAAGGCTGGCGGCAACTGGTCCTGGCGCACGCATTCGCGCGCGGCGCGCAACTCGTGCAGCGCCAGCTTCATCCATAGCTCGCTGGTCTGGTGCTGCACGATAAACAGCATCTCGTTGTGCTCGGGCGAGAGCGGATGCTGGGCGTTGAGGATCTTGTCCAGCGCCAGGTAATCGCCGTAGCTCATCTCCTTGGCGAAATCCATCTGGGCGTCGTGCCAGCTGGCGTCGTCGCCGCTGGTTTCCTTTACGCTCAGGCCCGCGCCCGACATCGGGCATCCTTTGTTGCTATTCATTTTGCGTTCTCCTGCTCAGGTCACCTGGCCGCGGGTCTGGTGGCGCTCGGCCTTGTAGCTGCCGCTGTCCAGCACATCGCGCATGATTTCGACCGCATCCCACACTTCCGTGAAGCTGGTGTACAGCGGGGTGAAGCCGAAGCGCGCGACACGCGGCTCGCGGTAGTCGCCGATGACGCCGCGTTCGATCAGGGCCTGCACCAGCCCGAAGCCGTCCGGATGGGCAAAGCTGACATGGCTGCCGCGGCGCGTGTGGGCGCGGGGGGTGACCAGTTCGAGCGGGTGATGGCCGCAGCGTGCCTCCACCAGCGCGATAAAGAGATCGGTCAGTTGCAGCGACTTGGCGCGCAGCGACTGCATGTCGGTCTGGGCAAAGATATCCAGGCCGCATTCGACCATGGCCAGCGAGGTGATGGGCTGGGTGCCGCACAGGAAGCGGGCCACGCCTTCGCGGGGGCGATAGCCGGGTTCCATCGCGAACGGCGCGGCATGGCCCCACCAGCCGGACAGCGGTTGCCAGAAAGCGTCGCGCAGTGCCGGCGCGACCCACAGGAAGGCGGGCGAGCCCGGGCCGCCATTCAGATATTTGTAGGTGCAGCCAACCGCATAATCGGCCTTGGACGCGTTCAGCGCCACCGGCACCGCGCCGGCTGAATGGGCCAGGTCCCATACGGTGAGCACGCCGCGGGCGTGCGCCATCTCAGTGAGGCCTGCCATATCCAGCATTTCGCCCGTCTTGTAGTTGACGTGGGTCAGCATCAGCACGGCGGTGTCGGCGTCGACCGCCGCATCGATTTCCTCGGGGGCGTTCACCAGGCGCAGCGAGTAACCCTGCTGAAGCAGGTCGGCCAGCCCTTGGGCGATGTAGAGGTCGGTGGGGAAATTGCTTGCCTCCGACACGATGACCTTGCGCTTCGGGTCGCGCGTCTGCTGCACGCGCAGCGCGGCCGCCAGCACCTTGAACAGGTTGATCGACGTGGTATCTGTGACGACGATTTCATCCTCGCCGGCGCCCACCAGCGGTGCCAGCATATTGCCCAGGCGTTGCGGCAGCTCGAACCAGCCGGCGGTGTTCCAGCTGCGGATCAGGCCCGTGCCCCACTCCTCGCTTACCACGTTGGCGGCACGTGCCGCGGCGCTGCGCGGGCGGGCGCCCAGCGAGTTGCCGTCGAGATAGATCACGCCGTCCGGCAGTGCGAACTGTTCGCGCAGGCTGCGCAGCGGGTCCTGCTGGTCAAGGGCGAGGCATTGCTCGCGGGTCATTGCAGTCATGGGTGAGAGGTTTCCTGGAGGGGGCGGTTCGGTGGGTTCAGGTCAGGCTGCGCAGCACGGCGCGTACCGGGCTCGCATCGAGTCCGGCAAAGCGCAGGGGCAGCGCGATCAGTTCGTAGTCGGCTTCCGGCACCGCGTCGAGCACCAGTCCTTCAAGGATGGCGAGACGATGGCGGCGCACCATGTTGTGCGCGTCCATGGTCTTGGATTCCTGCGGGTCCAGCGAAGGCGTATCGATGCCGACCAGCGCGACGCCATGCGCGGCCAGCAGCGCGATGGTCCCTGGCGCGACCGCGCAGAAGCCGGGATCCCACTGCGCCAGCGGAGCTTGCCGGTAAGTGCGCAGCAGCACACGTGGCGGCACGCCCGCGAGGGCATGCCCGATATGGTGCGGTTCGACCAGCGGGCTGGCGCCGATGCAATGGATCACCCGGCAAAGGCCGAGATAGGGCGCCAGGTCCACTTCACCGATGGGCGCGCCGTCCGCGGCGTAGTGCAGCGGTGCGTCGGCATGCGCGCCGGTGTGCGGCGACAGCGTGATGCGCCCGACATTGACCGGGCAGTGCGCGTCCATCTGCCAGGCGGCTTGCTGCTGGAAAGGCGTGTCTCCGGGCCACACAGGCGTGTCGGGCGAGAGCGGCGGGCTGATGTCCCACAGCTGGCGCTGGATGTCGGGGGCGGGGTGGTTTGTCATTGGATGGCTGATGCCGGGGGCCGGCGTTCCGGTGCTCTACGTGGAGCGGATGACGGCATGATAGTCAATATTCCGGGCAAGAGGCTTGCTAATTGACCGCGTTGCCGGTGCATATTTCGCATAGAATTTCATGAATGAATGAAGCCATGGAAGAATCTGCGAAATGAACCTCGATCCCATCGATTTACGCATCCTGACCTGCCTGCAGGAGAACGGGCGCATCAGCAACCAGGACCTGGCCGACCGCGTGGCGCTGTCGCCTTCAGCCTGCTTGCGGCGGGTCCGGCTGCTGGAGGAGAGCGGGGTGATCGGCGGCTACCGCGCCTGGTTCGATGCCGAAATGCTTGGCCTGGAGCTGGAAGCGATCGTGCAGGTGTCCATGCGCCCCGAAACGGAGGGATGGCACGACACGTTCAACGCGGCGGTGCAGGCCTGGCCCGAAGTGGTGTCGGCCTACATCATCACCGGCGACAGCAACTACATCCTGAAGGTGCAGGCGCGCAATCTCAAGCATTACTCGGATTTCATCGTCAACCGGCTCTATCGCACGCCCGGCGTGATGGATATCCGTTCGAACATCGTGCTGCAGAGGATCAAGACCGACGGGTCGCCGCTGGCGGTGATCAAGGGCGATCCGTCGTCCTGAGCCGCCGCCCTGGCGCCAATCAGCGCGGCGAATGCAGCGCGATCAGCCGGCGCAGGGTGTCCTTGAGCTGGTCGCCTTGCTGCGGGCCGAAGTCGTCCAGCACCTGCTGCTCGTGCGCGGCGGCTTGTTCGAGCAGTGCGCGGGCGCGGGCGCGGCCGCGCGGGGTGATCGAGACCAGCGCATGCCGGCGGTCGTCCGCGCCGTTGCGGCGCGCGACAAGGCCGCTGGCGGCCATGCGGTCGATCAGCTTGGTCAGGGTGGGTTGCTTGGTCAGCGTGATATCGGCCAGGGCGCCGATGGTGCAATCCGGCCGGTCGGCCAGCGTGGCGAGCACGCGCCATTCGGGCACGGAGAAGCCCGCCGCTTCCACCTGCCGGTGGAATTCGCCCGACACCAGGTAGCTGGCCCGCGCCAGCAGATAAGGCAGGTAGCCGTCGACAAAAGCGGGCTTGGGCGAATCCGTCATGGCTGCGATGGCCTTGTGCGCCTGCGTTTCAGTCCGTCAGCGGGCGGGTGGTGGCAAAGCGGCCGTCGTGGAACACCAGCGGGTTGCCCGCGCTGTCGTGCACGCCGCAACGTTCCACCTCGCCCACGAAGATGACGTGGTCGCCCTCGTCGTAGCGGCTGCGGTTGTGGCATTCGAACCAGGCCAGCGCATTGGCCAGGATCGGCAGGCCGGTCTCGGAGAGGCGGTAGTCGACACCGGCGAAGCGGTCGCCCTTGAGCGTGGCGAAGCGCTGGCACAGATCGAGTTGCGATGCCGACAGCACATTGATGATGTAGTGCGAACCGTCGCGGAACATCGGCAGGCTGTTGGCGCGCGTGGCCATGCTCCACAGTACAAGCGGCGGATCGAGCGAGACCGAGTTGAACGAACTGGCGGTGATGCCCACGAACGGCGCACCCGGCGGCGAGCCGGGGCCCGCACGGGTGGTGATGACCGTCACGCCGGTGGCGAACTGGGACAGCGCGCGCCGGAAGTGCAGCGTATCGAAATCGGGAGAGGCGGCCTTGCCGGAGGCCTCAGGCATGCCCATCGTGCGGGCTCCACTGGGATCCATGAAATTTCATATATTATTTGCGCCAGCGACAAGAATCACAAGCACAAGCTAATGCGCCCGGCGGCGGCATCGGTGGGCAGACCCACCAAGACTGCCGCCGGGACCATGCCAAGACCACGGCAGGATCGCACCAGGAGGAGACAAATGCTCATCGAGCAAATCGAGCACCGCTGGCTGGCGGCTTTTCGGCGCACCCTTGAACTGTGCGCCCTGACCGCCCAGGAAGTGGTTGGGATTGTAACGGAGTCCCAATCCCGACGCGTCAATGTGGAGTTGGCTGAACTGGCCGTGCAATCGCTCGGCGCCACGCCGGTGCGCCTGCGGGTACCGTCCCCGGCGCTTCAGGCGCCAGCGCCGGTGCGTTCCACCGGGGCCAGTGATGCCCTGCAGCAACTGGCACCCGTGGTAGCCGCCTTGCAGCGCTGCCACCTGGTGATCGATTGCACCGTGGAGGGCCTGCTCCATGCGCCCGAACTGCCCCTGATTCTGAAAGGCGCCGACGGCATCGTGCCGCGCCTGTTGATGGTCAGCAACGAACACCCCGAAATCCTGGAGCGCTGCCTGCCCGATCCCGCGCTGGAGGGCAGCGTGCGCGCAGCGATGAAGCGGCTGCGCGGCGCGCGCGAGATGCGCGTGCACTCGGCGGCAGGCACCGAGTTGCGCGTCGGCCTGGCAAGCGCGCGCGTGGGCGGTGTCTGGGGCTACTGCAACAAGCCGGGCCAGGTCGCGCACTGGCCGGGCGGCCTTTGCCTGGCATTCCCCGCCGGCGGGCAGGTGAACGGCACCCTGGTGCTGGCGCCAGGCGACGTCAACCTGACCTTCAAGACTTACCTGCGCGACACCATCGTCTGCCATATCGAGGATGACTACATGGTCGGCATCGAAGGGCAGGGCATGGACGCCGACATGATGCGCGGCTACTACGCGGCCTGGGCCGACCGCGAAGGCACGCGCGATGCCTACGCGGTCTCGCATGTGGGCTGGGGCCTGAACCCGCAGGCCCGCTGGGATGCCATGACCTTCTATGACAAGCGCGACTGCAACGGGACAGAGTTGCGCGCCTTTGCCGGCAACTTTCTCTATTCCACCGGCGCCAACGAGGTGGCCGGCCGCCATACGCTGGGCCACTTCGACCTGCCGCTGCGCAACTGCACGATCACGCTCGACGGCGCGGGCGAGGTCGACGAGGGCCGGCTTGCCAGTCCAGGCCAATCCACCAAGGCGGATGCATGAGCATGAACGCAGACACGAATCTCCAGATTCTCCCCAATGGCGTTGCCGTGGTCGCACAGGGCACAGGGCCGGTAGCCGTCTTGATGCTGCATGGCATTGGCGGAGGCAAGGCCGCGTGGCCGGCGCAACTCGATGCGCTGTCGCAGGCGGGTTATCGCGCGGTAGCGTGGGACATGCCAGGCTATGGCGATAGCGCCCTGATCGCGCCTTACGATTTTGCCGGGCTGGCGCAAGCCTTGCAGCCGGTATTCCAGGCCGAGCGCGATGCCGGCAGGCGCGTCGTGCTGCTGGGCCACAGCATGGGCGGCATGGTGGCGCAGGAAGCTTACGCAGCCATGCCCGGCCTGATCGACGGCATGGTGTTGTCCGGTACCTCGCCCGCGTTCGGCAAGGCCGACGGGCAGTGGCAGCGCGATTTCGTTGCAGCGCGCACGGCACCGCTCGATGCCGGCAAGACGATGGCGCAGATGGCGGCCGGACTGGTGCGCGCCATGGTCGCGCCGGATGCCGATGCGCAAGCGGTGGCGTTCGCGGCCAGCGTGATGGCAGCGGTGCCGCCAGACACCTATCGCGCCGCGCTGCAGGCGCTGGTGCGTTTCGACCGGCGCGAAATGCTCGCGCGCATCGGCGTGCCGGTGCTGGCGCTGGCGGGCGAGCACGATGCCAATGCGGCACCGGCCGTGATGGAGCGCATGGCGCAGAAAATTGCCGGCGCCGAGTATCTGTGCCTGCCGGGGGTGGGGCACCTGGCCTGCATGGAGCGGCCGGCGGATTTCAATGCCGCCGTGCTGGGCTTCCTCGGCCGGCATTTCCCCGTGCGCTGAATACGGCGCCGCCGGTCAGCGAGCACAAAAATTACCAACGAGGCATCGCCGCGTGCAAGCGGCGCCCCGGGAGACAACAAACATGCCACTGGACTTCATCCCTGCCGTCGGCAGCGCCGATTTCACCGAAACGCAGGCGCGCCTGCTGACACTGGCCAACCGGCTGGGCCGCGAACGCTTTGCCCCGCGCGCGGCGCAGTGGGACCGCGAGGCCAGCTTCCCCTTTGCCAACTACGACGACCTGCGCGAAGCCGGGCTGCTGGCCTTGTGCGTGCCGCGCGAGTTCGGCGGCGAGGGCGCGGACTTTGCCACCTATTGCATGGTGGGCGCGGAGATCGGCCGCTTCTGCGGCGCCACCGCGCTGACCTACAACATGCATATCTGCTCCACCATGTGGACCGGCATGTTGGCCGACGGCATCGCCATGACGCCTGAGCAGCGTGCCGAACACGAGGCGCGGCGGGAACTGCATTTCGCCCGCGTGGTCAGGGACGGCGCGATCTATGCCCAGCCCTTCTCCGAAGGCTCGGCCGCTGCCGCCGGGCGCGCGCCGTTCGGCACCAGCGCGCGCAAGGTGGAAGGCGGCTGGGTGCTCAACGGCCGCAAGATCTTCGCCTCGCTGTCGGGCGCGGCCGACTACTACGGCATCCTCTGCACGGAGGAGTGCGCGGACCATTCGCCCGATATGCGCGACACGCTCTATATCGCGGTGCCGGGCAATGCCGGAGGCCTTACCGTGACCGGCGAGTGGGACCCAATGGGCATGCGGGGCACGGTGTCGCGCACGCTGCTGCTCAAGGATGTGTTCGTCGCCGACCAGGAGCAGCTGATGCCGCGCGGCGTCTACTACAAGGCTGCGCAGACCTGGCCGGCGATGTTCTTCACGCTCTCGCCCACCTATCTCGGCGTGGCGCAGGCCGCCTACGATTTCACCGTGCAGTACCTGCGCGGCGAAGTGCCGGGCCAGCCGCCGGTGAAGCGCCGCATGTATCCCACCAAGCAGATCGCGGTGGCGCAGATGCGCATCCAGCTAGAGAACATGCGCTCGATCTTCTGGCGCGTGATTCACGAAGCCTGCGCCAGTCCGTCCAAGGATGCGCGCATGCGCCTGTACGCCGCCCACTACACGGTGATGGAAGGCGCCAACGATATCGCCCGGCTGGCGATCCGCACCTGCGGCGGCCAGTCCATGCTCAAGGACCTGCCGCTGGAGCGCCTCTATCGCGATTCGCGCTGCGGCGCGCTGATGCTGCCCTGGACCGCGGAGCTGATCATGGACCGCATGGGCCGCGAGGCGCTCTACGAAGCGGGTGAGCGCGACGAATGAGCGAGCGTGCCGACCGGCTCTTTGCCGGCACCACGGATCCGGGCGCCTTGCTGCGCGCGCTGCATGCGCACGTGAGCGCCGCACCGCAGCGTCCGGCGCTGCATAGCCAGGGCTGCACCATCAGCTATGGCACGCTGTGGCGGCGCGTGGAGAGCGTATGCGCCCACCTGGCCGGCACCTGGGGCGTGCGGCCGGGCGATCGTGTGGCCACGCTGTGCCTGAACCACGATCTGCAACTCGCGCTGCTGTTCGCGTGCGCCAGGCTGGGGGCCATCTTCGTACCGCTGAACTTTCGCCTGGCAGTGCCGGAGTTGAGCGCTATCGCCGCGCATGCGGGCATTCGCATGCTGTTCCACGACGCTCCGCACGCGCAGGCCGCGGCGGAGGTGGCGGCAACTGCCATGCACGCGCCCATCGATAGCCTGATCGACCGGCCGGCAGCGCTGGACACGCGGCTGCCGCAGCCATCGCTGCCGCCCGGGCAGGCGCCGCTGCTGCTGGTCTACACTTCCGGCTCCACGGGCCAGCCCAAGGGCGCGCTGCATACGCAGGCTGGCCTGCTGGCCAACGCCCGCGCGAGCTGGTGGGCGCACGGCATGACGCAGGACGACCATATCTTGTCGGTGCTGCCGCTGTTCCATGTTGGCGGCCTTTGCATCCAGACCTTGCCGGCGCTGCTGGCCGGGGCGCAGGTGACGCTGCACCAGCGCTTCGCGCCGGAGTCCTGGCTCGCTGCACTGGCGCAGACGCGAGCCACGTTGGCGCTGATGGTGCCGGCCACGCTGCGCGCGGTGCTCGAGCATCCCGGCTGGCCGCCTGCGGATCTGTCCTCGCTGCGCGGCGTGATGGCGGGCTCTTCGCCCATTCCCCGCGCGTACATCGATGCCTTTCACGCGCGCGGCATTCCGCTGGGGCAGGTCTACGGCGCCACCGAAACGGGACCGGTGTCGGTCGTCCTGCGCCTGGACGAGGCCATGGCGCGGCCGGGCTACGCAGGCTGGCCGCAGCCGGAGGTGCGGGTGCGGCTGGCCGGCGCGGATGGCACCGAGGTGGCCGATGGCGAAGTCGGCGAACTCTGGCTGGCCGGCGCCAACCTGATGCAGGGTTACTGGCGGCAGCCGGACCATCCGGACTTCCGTGACGGCTGGTTCCACTCCGGCGATCTAGCCCATCGCAATGCCGACGGCTGTATCGAAGTGGTCGGGCGCAGCAAGGACATGATCATCTCCGGCGGCGAGAACATCTATCCGGCCGAGATCGAGAATGTGCTGCTGGGCCTGCCCGGCGTGCAGGACTGCGCGGTGGTTGGCCTGCCCGATCCGCGCTGGGGCGAAGTGCCGGTCGCGGTCGTGGTGCCGGCCGCGGGGGCGGACCGCGCCGCGCTGGCGCAAGAGGCGCTGCGCGAAACGCTGGCCTTGTCCATTGCGCGCTTCAAGCTGCCGCGGCGGGTGGTGCTGCTCGACAGCCTGCCCAAGAGCGCGCTAGGCAAGGTACTCAAGCCGCAATTGCGGGCCATGCTGGCAATGTCGTCTGGCTGACGCGCGCCTGGCCGCGCGCGCGTCTGCTATTGACCCCGCAAGGCCTCCGCCAGGAAGTCCACGAATATGCCGACCTTGCGTTGCAGATGGCGATGGCTTGCATAAAGCGCGTAGATGCTGCGTCCGGCAAGCGCATGCTCAGGCAGCACCCTGACCAGCTCGCCGCGCGCCAGCAGCGGCAGCGCGATGAACGACGGCAGCGCGCCAATGCCCATCCCGGCCAGCAGCATGTCGCTGAGCAGCAGGCTGTTGTTCGCCGAGAAGCGGGCCGGTACTTCGATGCTGGTGGTTCCCAGCGGCCCCTCCAGGTGCCAGCTGCCCGGATAGTCGGCCAACTGGTAGGCAAGGCAATCGTGGCCGCGCAGGTCCTCGACGCTGCGCGGCGTGCCGCGGGCTGCCAGGTAGCCGGGTGCGGCGCAGATGAACTGCTCGACCTCGCCCAGCCGCCTTGCAATCAGGGACGAGTCCGTCAACGCGGAGCGGATGCGCAGCGACACGTCGAAACCCTCCGACACCACGTCCAGCAGCCGGTCGTCCAGGGTCAGTTCGACCTGCAGCTGCGGGTAGCGCGCCATGAATGCCACCAGGATCGGCGAAAGCACCTTGAGGCCGAATGAGAGCGGCGCATTCACGCGCAGGCGGCCGCTGATCTCCTCCTTGCCCGCCGCCGTGGCCCGCTCCAGCGCATCCAACTCGTCGAGCAGGCGGCAGCATTCGGCAAAGTAGGCGCGGCCGGTTTCCGACAGGCTCATGCGCCGCGTGGTGCGCAGGATCAGCAGCGCGCCCAGGCGCGCCTCCAGTTGACGCACCTGCTTGCTGACCGCCGCGGTCGAGTGCCCGAGATCGGCGGCGGCCTGGCTGAAGCTGTCGCGCTCCACGACCCGGCGGAAGGTGCGCATGGCCGCAAGCAAATCCATATATTTTCCCCTGGGTTGAATATGTTTGTCGGAATGCGCAGATTATCTACCGAAGAATGCCTAATAGGATGGCGACATGGCTTCCACGTTGCTGTGGAAAGCGCCAACCTTTCAGGAGTTCGCATGTCGCAATCCATCACGTCCCATCCCGCCCGCGCCGCCGGGCGCCGGTTCGCCAGGTTTTCCCTGCCGATGTTGTTCGCCGTGCTGAGCGGCGCCGCCGCCGCGGCGCCTCAGGTAGGCGTCAGCCCCTGGGGCCCCAAGGATGAGATAGGCCGGCTCAACCTGATCACCCCGGCCTCGCGCGCGGCCATCATGGCGCGCGTCTCGGGCGCGCAGGCCTACGATCTGGCGGTCGACTATTTCATCGGCATGCCGAGCTGGCAGGCAGCCGGCGATCCGCCGTACCAGATGTGGATGACCCATACCCCGCACGGCAACCTGGTGGCCGACTCCATGCAGGTGGGCGAGGCGATGAACCGGCATGTCAGCTACAGCGGGTCGGCAGTTTCCATGTACGCGCACATGGGCACGCATATCGACGCGCTCAACCACTTCGGCCTGAACGGCAAGATCTGGAACGGCTATTCCGCCGCCGAGCACCTGGGCGATCGCGGCTGGAAAGTCACCGGCGCGGAGAAGCTGCCGCCGATCGTCGCCCGCGGCGTGCTGATCGACGTAGCCGCGGCCAAGGGACTGGATATGCTGCCCGACAACTACCGGGTGACCCGGCAGGACCTGCGCGACGCGCTGGCCAAGCAAGGCACAGGGCTGCAGAAGGGCGACGTGGTGCTGATCCGCACGGGGCGCATGCAACATTATGAAAATGCCCAGGCGTACATGGCCAACCCGCCGGGCCTTGGCCTGGATGCGGCCAGGTTTCTCGTGGAAGAGGGCGGCGCCATGGTGGTCGGTGCCGATAACCTGAGCTTCGAGACCTTCCCGGCGGAAGTGCCCGACAACTACATCCCGGTGCACACCTATCTGCTGGCGCAGCAGGGCGCACCGATTATCGAACTGGTGAACCTGGAGGCGTTGTCGCGCGACCGCGTCTACCAGTTCGCCTTTATCGGCGCATCGCTGAAGTTCCGCGGCGCCGATGCCGCGCCCATCCGGCCGGTCGCCTTGCCCATCAAATAGCGTCGGCAAGACTCCGGCGCGGTCACCCGGTTCGGCGGGCCATACTTCGGCGGCAGGCCTGGAGCCGAACGAGTATGCTAGCTATTGTCACGAGCCGGAGAATCAAGATGGACAACGATCGGGAAATTGCCACCCTGGGGGGCGGTTGCTTCTGGTGCCTGGAGGCGGTGTACCAGCAAGTCAAGGGCGTGCGCGCCGTGGAGTCGGGTTACACCGGCGGGCACGTGAACCATCCGACCTACGAGCAGATTTGCGACGGCGACACGGGACACGCCGAAGTGGTGCGCGTGAGCTTCGACCCTTCGGTGATCAAGTATCGCGAGATCCTTGAGATCTTCTTTGCCATCCACGATCCCACCACGCTGAACCGGCAGGGCAACGACGTGGGCACGCAGTACCGCTCGGCCATCTTCACCCACACCGAGCCGCAACGTGCCATGGCTGAGTACGTGATGCGCGAGGTGACTGCGCAGAAACTCTACGATGCGCCGCTGGTGACGCAGATCGAGCCCGCGCAGCCGTACTGGCGCGCCGAGGAAAGCCACCAGAACTACTACCAGAATCATCCGAACCAGGGCTATTGCTCCTTCGTGATCTCGCCCAAGCTGGCCAAGTTCCGGCAAAAGTTCGCCCACCTCCTGAATCGCTGAGGCGCTGGCCGGCGGCTAGCTGCCGGCCAGCCGTTCGGCAATCGCTTCGGCCAGGCGCAGGCAGGTCAGCGGCGCGGAGCCTTCGGCCTTGTTGCTGACGATCACGTAGGCGGGCTGGCCCGCCCGCAGCGTGCGTACCACCTGCTCCGCGATCACCGCGCGGGTATGCGGGTCTTCGTCGATCAGCCGGTCGAACGGCGCGTAGCGGGATTCGGCCTGCTCGTAGGCAAAGCCGGCATGCAGCATCCAGCGCAACACCAGGGGACCGGGCTCACCTTCGTCCATCAGCGCCTGCGCCGGCAATTGCCGTTCCGCGGGCGGCATGCGCTCGCGCGCCGACAGGCAAAAACGTACGCCGCGTGCGCGCAGCAACTTGATAAAGCGGGGCGTGAGCAGGCTGGCGTCGCGCAGTTCCACCGCGTAGCAGGCGTGCGGCGTGGCGCAGGGGTCGAGTGGCGGCAGGGCGCCGAGGAAGGCATCGAGCCGCGACAGGAAGCCGGTACTGTCCGCGGCCATCGCGCCCAGCGGCGAGAGCTGGAACAGTAAAGGCCCGCATTTGGTGCCGAGGCCCGCGGTGGCGGGCGCCACGAAATCCCGCGCGGCGATCGCGGCATCCAGGAAGCTGGCATTGGCGAGCCGGCCCGCGCCCTCGGACGTGCGCAGCCACGGATCGCAGACGCTCGCCGGAGCCTTGACCAGGAAGCGGAAATGCGCCGGCACCTGGGCCGCGTAGGCCATGTGGTCGGCCAGCGGAATCGGTGCGTAGAAGCCGCGATCGATGCCGGCGGCCCGCAGCAAGGGATGCTGGGAGTAGGCGGCCAGCCCCTTGCGCGAGAGCAGGCTGTCGCTGTATTCGCCCTGGTAGACCAGCCCGTTCCAGCCCCCATAGGACCATGACGACGTGCCGAGATGCAGGCCGGCCGGCAGGCGCTCCGCCAGCGCCAGCAGGGCAGGGTCCGGCTGCGGCGCCTGCACGATCTTGCCGCGCGCGGGTTTGGTGGCAGGCGTTGCCGGGTTCGCCCCGGCATTGGTTGCGGTAGTGCCGGGAGCGGGCGGTGCCGCTGGCTCCGGCAGGCCGCCGAACAGGTCTTCAGTCAAGTAGCTTCAGTCAAGCGATTTGTCGTAGATATAGCGACGCGACCAGGGCAGGCTCTGCGACGGCAGGCCGGCCTTGTGGCAAACCACCTGGTAGATCGACATCTTCTCGGTGTCGAAGGCATGCCCGCATCCTGCCAGGTAGATGCGCCAGATGCGGTACTTCTTTTCGCCCACCATGGCGCGGATGGTATCACCCTGGGCTTCGAAGTTATCCGCCCAGTGGCGCAGCGTGCGCGCGTAGTGGCCGCGAATCAGTTCGACATCGGTGGCCTCCAGGCCCCCGCGCTGCAGCGTGTTGAGCACCATGCCGATGTGCGGCAGCTCGCCCTGCGGGAAGACGTAGCGATCCATGAATTCGGAGCCGTCCATGGGCGTGGCGCCGCTGTCGGGATCGGGCGACGTGATGCCATGGTTCATGGCGTAGCCGTCGTCGGCCAGCAAATCGCACATGCGGCTGAAGTAAGCGGTCAGGTTGTTCTTGCCTACATGCTCGAACATGCCGACGCTGGTGATGCGGTCAAAGGTGCCGGCGGTATCGCGGTAATCCTGCAGGCGGATCGCGATGCGGTCCGACAGCCCTGCCCGCCTGACGCGCTCGGTGGCCAGGTCGAACTGGTTTTGCGACAGCGTGATGCCCACGCAGCGCGCGCCGAACTTATCCGCCGCGCGCATCACCAGCGCGCCCCAGCCGCAGCCGATGTCAAGCAGCGTCTGGCCTGGCTGCAGCCGGATCTTGGTCAGGATGTGGTCGATCTTCTTGCGCTGCGCGGTGGCGAGATCTTCGTTGCCATGCTCGAAATAGGCGCAGGAATAGACCATGCCCGGATCGAGCCAGAGCCGGTAGAACTCATTGGAAACGTCGTAGTGATACTGGATGGAGGCTTTATCGGCTGCCTTGGTGTGCGCGAAGTGCCGTGCCACCCGCGCCAGCGCGCCGCCGGCCTGTGCGCTGGCGGCCGCCGAGAAGCGGTACGCCACGGCGATGATGTCGCTCAGCTTGCCGTCGAGATCGATTTTCTCCTGCACATAGGCTTCGCCGAGATTGTCCAGGCTGGGCGTCAGCAGCAGGGGTAGCGCGCCCGCCTCGCGTACCGTGAGCGTCACCGCCGGCTGCTCGAAGCGGCCGAGCGGATACTCGTTGCCGTTCCACAGGCGCAGCTTGACGGGGAGATTGGCCTGATCGCGCAGATCGGCGATCCAGTGGTCCAGTTGCTTGTCCAGTGCTTGCTTGAAAAACATGCGGCCTCCCTCCTGACAGGTTGCGGCACACTCCTCGAACTCACAGCAGCGGGCAGGCGGGGCCTGCTCGTGGCGGCCGCCTCCTCCCGGTGGCGACCTTTATCCACTTTACGACAAATCTTAATATTGTGCAGTGCGCGGCCTTGCCGGCCGGCACCGCGTTCAGGGCGACAGGCGCACGATCCGCCAGGCACCATCCGCCTGCAGCCGGTAGGCGATCCGGTCGTGCAGCCGAGAAGGCCGCCCCTGCCAGAACTCGATCCGGGTCGGCACCAGGCGATAGCCACCCCAGTGCGCCGGGCGCGGCGGGTTATCGCCAAACTTGGCGCGGAAATCCGCTTCGCGCTGCTCCAGTACCGTGCGGTCCGCTACCTCGCGGCTCTGCTCCGAGGCCCACGCGCCGAGGCGCGAGCCGAGCGGCCGTGTTGCGTAATAGGCATCGCTCTCGGTTTCGGTCACTTTTTCAACGCGGCCTTCCACGCGTACCTGGCGCTCCAGTTGCACCCAGTGGAATAGCAGCGCCGCGCGCGGGTTGGCGGCAATGTCCAGGCCTTTGCGGCTTTCGTAGTTGGTGAAGAAGGTGAAGCCCTTTGCATCCATGCCCTTGAGAAGCACGATGCGTGCCGAGGGCTGGCCGTCGGCGTCGACGGTGGCCAGCGTCATGGCATTGGGCTCGGGGAGCTTGGCGTGGATGGCTTCATCGAACCAGCGCTGGAACTGGCTGATGGGATCGGACGCCACATCGGATTCGGACAGCGATCCGAGTACGTAGGTGCGGCGGAGGTCGGCGAGTTGGGTCATGTCGGATCAGGTATCGAGTCAGCAGGCCGCGCGCGGGCAGGCGCCCTGCGCGTGCGGCCTGTCTGCTTTGAGTATAGCGAAAGCGAAGCAAGCCGCATTTGCGCGCGCGCAAGTCGCCGGCGAGGCCGCTTGCGCTTCAGGCTGGCGGCGGCAACTTGCGGGCCTTGCCGCGCGAGTAGTAGCCCGCCACGCCCATCGCGCCCGCCATCGACAGGAAGATCGGCAACATGCCGAGCGCCGTGCCGACCACGCCGAAGGTCAGCGGCCACACTACCTGGCTGGTATTGAGCACGGCCGAGCGCAGGCCCAGCGCCTCGCCGGCGCGCCCGGTGGGCGAGGCCGTATGCAGGATGTTCATGACGTTGGGCTGTGCGCTGCCCAGCGCCAGCCCGAGCAGGAAGGCCAGGCAGCACATCAGCCAGAACGCGGTGACGAAGGGATAGATCAGGTAGGCCACCGCACCGACCAGCAATGCAACGCGAATCACCATCCATTCGGACAGCCGGCGCGACACCAGCGGCATCGCCACGCGGATGGCAAAGGTGGCAATGGCAAAGGCGCCCAGCACCCAGCCGATCGACGAGGGCGCGAGGCCAACCCGGGTGCCCTGGATGGGAATCAGGAAGGCGTGCAGGTCCCAGGCCGCGGACAGGACCGCGCTGGCGATAAAGACTGCGCGCAGTTCCGGATGGGCGAGCAGGCTCAGCGTCGAGTTGCGCGTGCCGTCCACGATCGCGCCGCGCGCGGCCCGTCCGCCCTGTGCCGGCAGCCGTCCGCGCACCAGGTGCAGGCCAAGCACGCCGATTGCCGCTACCGCCACCAGCACGAAGAAGGCCGGGCGGTAGCCTGCATGTTCGATCACGTAGCCCATCACGACCGGGCCCAGCGTGCCGGAGAACGACAAGCCCAGCGCGTGCAGCGTGTAATTGCGCAGCCGCGTGGCATCGGTGGAAATCTGCCCGATCAGCAACTGCATGGCAACCTGCACCAGCATGAAGCCAACGCCGATCAGCGCGCAGGAGAGATAGAGCGCTGCAATGTCCGGCCACACCGCCGGCAGCAGCGTGCCCGCAACCACCATCAGCGAGCCCGCCGTCATCGGCTTGCGCGGGCCGATCTCGTCGATGCGTTTGCCGGCGTGGATGGCGAGCAGCATCGGCAGCAGCGCATACAGCGACATCAGGATGCCGAGCGTGACGGTCGAGGCTTTGAGCGAGAGGGCGAACAGCGACACCACCACGCGGCTGGCATTGAAGGCCACGTGGTTGCACACCGTTAGCGCGATCAGGCAACTGATCGGCGGGACGGTGGCGTGTAGCGGCGTCATGCTGGGGCGGGGGCTGGAAGGAAATCGGAAAAAACAAGTGCGGCCGAAACCGCACCCAAGAAGGACTCCAACGCCGGAATCAACCCGTCGCCGGACATCCGCTTAGTGCCATGTATTGAAGACTTTGTTGTAAATGGCTGTTTAATTATGCGAGCGGCGTGGGCGATATACAACGACAGACTGTGCTTATGCACCAAAGTGTTGCGAAATTGCGTCGCGGAATACGCGCGTCTGTGGGCGCGTGTCGCCGACAGGCAACGCCGGGCCGGCAGCCCGGCGCGGCTTAGCCGCCCTGGTACAGGGAGGTCTCTGGCGTAGCGCGCTGAGGTCGGCTGGGGCGGGCCGGCCGGGCGGGCGCGGTCAGCGCGTCGGGCGAGGGCGGGGGGCCGGCGCTCTGGCCGGTCTTGCCTGTGCTGCCCGTGCCCGGGTCCTGATAGGCCTGACCGGGCGGCGGCGCGGTGGGGCGCTTGCGGATTTCCGCCAGCAGCCTGCCGCACTGGCTGCTCTCGTCGGCCGTGGAAAGGTCGACCAGCGGCAGGATGGCGGCGCCGACCGGCGCCACCAGCGCCAGCGCCACCACGCCGCCGGCGCGCAAGGCCAGCACGCCGATGTCCGGGCTGACCGAGGGCTTCTTCAGCGTGCCGCCCACGTAGAGCGGCGAACGCAGCGAAAAAATGCGCAGGCCCTTGGACTCGGGCCGGACGGTGAGCGCAAGCCGCTCGCTGGCCAGGTCGACGGCGCCGCTGGTCTCGATCACCGCGTCCTGGGTGTCGAGGACGAAGGTGCGCGCGCGGGCCACCCCCTTGGTGAACGTGAAATCGCTGACGCCGCAGTTGATCTGCACCGGCTTGTCGCCGAACAACTGGCGGATCACCACGCTGCCTACGTTCAGGCCCATTGCCTCCAGCAGGAACTTGCTGACTGTGCCGTTCTCCACCAGCAGCTTGGCTTCGCCATTGGACGTGCCCAGCAGCGTGGCCACCGAGTTGCCGGTGGCGCTCAGTCTTGCGCTGCCATTGAGCTCGCCGATGCTGGCGCGCATCGTCTCGAACTTCGGGAACAGTTGCTTGAGCTGGAGATGGCGCGCCTTTATGTCGATGGTGGCGGCCAGCGGCTCGCGCTTGCCGTCGAGTTGCAGTGACGACGTCAGGTTGCCGCCCGCCACGCCGAAATTCAGCGGGTCGAGCGTGAGCACGCCATCGTTGAGCTTGAGATGGGTGACGAGGTCGGTGATCGGCAGGTCGGTGGTGCGGATGATGCGGTTGCCCGTGAACTTCACGTCGGCATCGATGCTGTCCCAGCGCTCCGTGCGGAATGGCGCTACCGGCAGGGCCTTGTCGGCGGGCTGGCGCACCGTGCTGTCCGAGGCAGCCTGCCCGGGCTTGGCGTCCGCGCCGATCAGCGGGGCCAGGTCTTCGACGCGCAGCTGGTTCGATTCCAGCTCGCCGGACAGCAGGGCGCGCGGCTGGCGCTGGGTGTACGTGAGCGAGCCGTTCAGGTCGCTGCCGCCGACGCGGCCGGTGAACTTGTCGTAGCGGTATTCCGATGCGCCCTTGCGCAGTGTGGCAACGAGCCGGCCGCGGGTTTCGTAGGGCGGGGTGCTCGGCAGCACGATGCCGGTCAGCGCGTAGAGCTTGGCCATATTGTCGCCCGACAGTTGCAGGTGCATGTCCAGCGCACCGAGGTGGGCAGGGTTGGTCAGCGTGCCCTCCACCACCGCGCGCGTATTGCCGACCCGCACTTCGGCCTGCAGGGGAAAGGGCACGTTGGCGTCGCGCAGGCTCAGTACGGTACCGGCCTTGCCGCTGGCGTTGATGGTGGTCTCGTTGTAGCGGCCCGTGGCCTTCCAGCGGATACCGTAGCGCGGGCCGCCGGCGCTGCTTGCACTGCTTGCACTGCTGGTGCTGCTGGTGCTGCTTGTGCTGCTTGCACTGCCGGCGTGGCCGGATGCGCCGATGGCACTGGCGGCCCCCGTGCCGGCCGCGCCGGATGCCGGCGGCGCGATCAGCGCGCCGTCGCGGGTCTTCTCATAGAGAGCCGCGTCGCCGATGGTGTCCAGGCGCGCCTGCAGTTCGATCTTCATCGCCTTGTCGGTCAGGGCGAGATCGCCGCGCGCCAGCGCCACTTCGCCGATATCCAGCCGCCATTGCGAAGGCGTTTTGCTTGCCGGGGTGGCGAAGGTCCAGTTGTTGCGCCGGTCCGCCAGCCGCTCCAGCCAGACTACGGGGCTGTCCACGACGATGGTGGGAATCGCGATCTGATGGGAGAGCAGCGGCACCGGGCGCAGCACGAAGATCAGTTCGCGCACGGTGGCGAAGTTGGGCTCGCGGGCCCACTCCGGATTGCCAATGGTGATATCGCGCGCGGAAAGGCGCGGCCAGGGCACCCACGTATGCCAGCCGGTTTCGCCCTCGGCGCCGCGCCAGGTCAGGGTAAGGTCGCCGTTGACGGCGAAAGGCCGGCCGATGGCCTCCGAGACCTTCTGGTTAAGCCACGGCCTGAGCCGGTTCCAGTCGAAGGTCGCAATCACCACGACGAGCGCAGCGATAAGCACCAGCGGCGTCAATACACTCCAGAGAATGGCCTTGCGGCGCACGGGCATGGGGTCGGTTTCCTGAGTGGCGCGGGCAGCCGCGCGCAGTCTGCGAGACAATGCGGCGGTCGAACCACGGCTGTGGGTATTGTATAGTTGCGCGCCCCGTTCTCCTGTCGGCGCTTGGCTGACAAGGTGCCTCAACGCGCGCTTTTCCCCGCAGTCTCTCTTCAAAACCAGCAAGCTTCGAGCAAGAAATGAGCAACCTCGTCCCGGAAACCTCCGTCCCGCCGGAACTGGCGCAACTGCCGCCGGCCCTTACCCACGAGAGCCCGGAGGAGGACGACTACCACCGCCGTTTCGGCGGCGTGGCGCGCCCGTACGGCGCGGGNCGGCGGCGTGGCGCGCCTGTACGGCGCGGAGGGCCTGGCGCGGCTGGAGGCGGCGAACGTCTGCGTGGTCGGCATCGGCGGGGTGGGCAGCTGGGCGGCCGAGGCGCTGGCGCGCAACGCGGTCGGCCGCGTCACGCTGATCGATCTCGACCATATCGCGCTATCCAATACCAACCGCCAGATCCACGCGCTGGGCGACGCCTATGGGCGCGCCAAGGTGCAGGCCATGGCCGAGCGCATGGTGCAGATCAACCCGCGCTGCCGGGTCACGCAGGTTGACGATTTCGTCACCCCGGACAATGTCGTGGAACTGCTTGACGGATACGACTACATCATCGACGCGATCGACTCGGTCAAGGTCAAGATTGCCATGCTGGGCTGGGCGCGCCGCGAGGGCCGGCGCATCATCACCTGCGGCGGCGCCGGCGGCCAACTCGACCCGACCCGCATCCGGGTCGTCGATTTCTCCCGTACCGTCCAGGACCCGCTGCTGGCCAAGGTGCGCTCCAGCCTGCGCAAGGACTGGGGCTGGCCGCGCAATCCCAAAAGAAAGTTCGGCATCGACGCAGTCTACTCCGACGAACCCTTGCGCTATCCCGAGCCCGAACAGCAGTCCTGCGAAATCGACGAAGCCCCGGAAGGCGCGCCAGGCGGGCCAGCCGCGCCGCCGGCCGGCCCGCAGGGGCTGGCCTGCGCCGGCTTTGGCTCCTCGGTGGCGGTGACCGCCGTGTTCGGGATGGTGGCGGCTTCGAGCGTGCTGGCCGCCCTCACGGCACCGGACTGACGTCTCGCGTCACGCCGCAAGCCGCGCCAGCAGGGCAGCCAGTTCGGCCTCGCCCGGTGCGGTATTGTCGAAGTAGGCCAGCTCTGGGTATTGCTCTGGCGCGGGCATGAAGCGCCGCGTGCGGTATTCCTCCCAGTGCGCCAGCTTGTAGGCGTCGTTGGGGTTGCCGCGCCGCACGATGCGGGCGCGGGCCTCGTCTTCCGGCAGGTGTACCCACAGCGTGCGTACCTTGGTGCCGGCGGGCACGCGCAGCCAGTCGGGGTCGTGCAGCAGATGGTCGCGCACCTCGCGCGATAGCGGGCCCACCACGATCACACTGATGCCCAGTGCGAGGTTTTCGCGCGCGGTATCGAGCAGGCCGTGGTATTCGGCATTGCGCAGGTGCTTGAGGTAGGTCGGGCTGTCGCGGTCGTTCGGGTCGCCGGTCAAGGCGCCCATCGCCGCGGCGCTGTAGGCGCCATAGAGCGTGTCTTTGTCGAGCAGGCAGAACGGCTCGCCGGTAGCCTGCATCAGCGGGCCGATCAGGCGGTGGGCCAGTGTGGTCTTGCCGGTGCCGGCATGGCCGCAGAAGAAGAGCAGTCGGGGCATGGGAAGCGGGGGAGCCTGGTGAGAGGGAAGTGCCAAGCCGTCAGCATAACCCCGCGGGCGCGGGCAGCCTCCGCCGCGCAGCGATTTGTCCTGGATCAGACCCGCACTCCACGGATTCGGTATCCTTGCGGTTTGCGCGTTTTTGTCCCACCGATATGACCGAGTCCTCCTCCCCAAGCACCGCCACCCTGGCCCCCGACCTGTTGCTGGACGAGCCGGTGACCGACGCCACCCACGCCGAATTCGTTCAACTGCTGGATGCCGCCACGCGCGCGGACGATGCGCATTTCCTGGCGGCGCTGGACGAGTGGATCGATCACACCCGCCATCATTTCGGGCAAGAGGAGGCGTGGATGGAGGCGATGGCCTTCGGCCCGCAGCATTGCCATCGCGGCGAGCACCAGCAGGTACTGGCGGTGGCTGGCGCGGTACGCGAGAAAGTGGCCGAGGGCGACCTGGCGCTCGGCCGGCGCCTGCTCTCGGAACTGCCGGGCTGGTTCGACCAGCATGTGAAGGGCATGGACGCGATGATGGTCAGCCACATGCGCGAGAACGGCTTCACGCTGATCGAGTCACCGTCCGGGCAGGCGGCCTAGTCTGCCTTGGCTGCCGCGCGGTCCAGCACGACAAAGTGCTTGCGCACCGCTTCGAGCACCTCGAACAGACCGGTGAAGCCAGCCGGGATCACGCAGGCGTCGCCGGGGCCGAATTCACGGGCATTGCCCGCGTCGTCGCTGATGCGCAGGCGTCCGCTGATGACGTGGAAGAACTCCTCTTTGCCAGCCGGGAAGGCAATGCGCCAGGCACCCGGCTCGCAAGCCCAGATACCGCAATCGAAATCACCCTGGCAGGCACTGTAGTGCGTCCAGGTGGTGCGGTCCGGGTTGCCGGCGACCAGCCGGTCGGGGCGCGGGCGGTCGTTGCTGGGCAGCGGTTCGGGGTCGGTCTGGAAATCGGTCAGGCGGGGCAGGGAAGCAGTCACGGCGAGAGCAGGATCATAGGTAGCCAGGTAGGGCGGCGGGTCCGGCCCGCCGCACGCAGCTGCCAGTTTAATTGAGCGCCGAGGCCAGCAGCCGGCGCCAGCGCGAAACCGCTTCGGGCTGGTCGCTCATCAGCTTGAATACCGACAGCATTGCGGTGCGCCCGATATCGTCCTCGAAGGTACGGTCCGATCGCACGATGGCCAGCAGTTGTTCCAGCGCCTTCTCGTATTGCCGATGCGCGATCAGCGCGCGGGCCAGGTCCAGTCGCGCCTGCAGGTCGCCGGGCGCTGCGGCGATGCGGGCCTCCAGCGTGGCTGCGTCGGGCAGGTCGGAGACGCCGCGCATGGCCTCGATCCGGGTGCGCAATGCCGCGTAACCGTCCTCCTGGGCCGCGCCCGGCGACAGCATGCCGAACTCCGCCTGGGCCTGGTCCAGGGCGTCCTCGTCGAGCAGGAAGCCGATGTACTCGAGGCGAGCCGCGTCAAAGCCGGGATCGAACGCCAGCGCCGCCTGGAAGGCTGACCTGGCGGCGTCGCGGTCGCCCACGGCGGCATGATCGAGCGCGGCGCGCAGGGCCACCTGGCCAGGATCGGGCATCACGCGGGCAATAAACTCGCGCAGGCCGGACTCGGGCAGCACGCCGGTGAACTGGTCGGCCGCCTTGCCGTCGGCAAATGCCACCACGTGTGGAATGCTGCGCACGCCGAAATGTGCCGCCAGTTCCTGGTTTTCATCCACGTTCACCTTGGCCAGCCGCCATTTGCCGGCAGCTTCCCCTTCGAGCTTTTCCAGCATAGGCCCGAGGGTGCGGCAAGGGCCGCACCAGGGCGCCCAGAAATCCACCAGCACCGGGATCTGGCGCGACGTCTCGATCACGTCCGTCTCGAAATTCTGCAGGGTTACGTCACTCATGGCTTAGTCTCGATAGTGGCACGCCCGCGGCGGGGCCGCGAGGGATAACGCGCAATGACGCGCCTTGCGCGCCGACCTCCCGCATTTTGGGGCGGGACCCGCCGATTGCAACCGTGGCCCATCGAAGCAACGATGGGCAAGGGTAAGCGATGGATTGAAAATAGAACGGTCGTTCGGTTATATTCCTTGATTCATTGCTTCATTGCTTCACTTGCATTCCAAGACCAGGTCGGACAGACCGCACAGGAGACCCATATGCAGACCACCCAGCCCGCGCGCCCGCATTTCCAGTTCTGGCCCAAGCGCGCGCCCACCGAGATCGTGCTGCCGGAGACCTCGCTCTGGTACAACCTGGTGGTCTCCGCGCAGCGCTACCCCGACAAGGCAGCCATCCGGTATTTCGGTAACGCCATCACGTTCCGGGCGCTGGAAGCCCAGGCCAGCGCAGTGGCGGGCTGGCTGCAGCAAAAGGCGGGCGTGAAGAAGGGCGACCGGGTGCTGCTCTACATGCAGAACTGTCCGCAATTCATCATTGCCTACTACGCGATCCTGCGCGCGGACGCCGTGGTCGTGCCGGTGAACCCGATGAACCGTACCGAGGAATTCAAGCATTACATCAGCGATGCGCAGGCCACCGTGGCGATCTGCAGCGCGGATCTCGCCGGCGGGGCCGAGCAGGCCAACGCCGAGCTGCCGGCCGGTGAGCGCCTGCAGCATCTGCTGGTCACGCAATACAGCGATGCGCTGCCGGCCAGCTACGAAAACCCGGAAGACGCCCCGGCGGCCTGGCTGACCACCCAGCATCCGTTGCCCGCCGGCGCTACGCCGTGGGCCGAAGCGCTCGCCGCGCAACTGGTGCCCGGACCGCATACCGCCGGCCCGGACGACATGGCGGTGATGCCCTATACCTCGGGCACCACCGGTTTCCCCAAGGGTTGCATCCATACTCACCGGTCCGTCATGCATAACGTGATCGGGGGCGGCATCTGGAGTGGCAGCGGCGCGGAGTCGACGATCCTGTCGGTGCTGCCGCTGTTCCACGTGACCGGCATGCAGTACGGCATGAACGGCCCGATCTATAGCGGCGCCACCGTGGTCATGCTGCCGCGCTGGGACCGTGAAGTCGCGGGCCGGCTGATCTCGCGCTACCAGGTCACGCACTGGACCAACATCCCGACCATGGTCATCGACTTCCTGGGCAGCCCGAATCTCGACCAGTTCGACCTGTCGAGCCTGCGCTATATCGGCGGCGGCGGCGCGGCGATGCCGCAGGCGGTGGCCGAGCGCCTGAAGCAGCAGTTCGGCCTGAACTACATCGAAGGCTACGGGTTGTCCGAGACCATGGCCCCGACCCACAGCAACCCGGGCGACCGGCCCAAGCTGCAGTGCCTGGGCGTGCCGACCTTCAATACCGATGCGCGCGTGATCGACCCGGTCACGCTCAAGGAGGTGGCGGTCAATGAGGTCGGCGAGATCATCGTGTGCGGCCCGCAGGTGTTCAAGGGCTACTGGCGCAAGCCGGATGCCACGCGCGATGCCTTTATCGAGTTCGAGGGCAAGACCTTCTTCCGCACCGGCGACCTGGGCCGCATGGACGAGGAGGGCTACTACTTCCTTACCGACCGGCTCAAGCGCATGATCAATGCGTCGGGCTTCAAGGTGTGGCCGGCCGAGGTCGAGAATCTGTTGTACAAGCATCCCGATGTGCAGGAGGCCTGCATCATCGGCACGCGCGACGCCTACCGCGGTGAGACGGTGAAGGCGGTGGTGGTGCTAAAGACGCATGCCAGGGGCAAAACCACGCCCGAGGACATCATCGAGTGGGCCAAGGAGAATATGGCGGCCTACAAGTACCCGCGCGTGGTGGAGTTCGTCGACGCGCTGCCCAAGTCGGGCACCGGCAAGGTGATGTGGCGCGCGTTGCAGGAAAGCGAGAATGCTCGCAACGCGGGATCTCAGCCGGCCGCGGCCTGACCCCATGGCGCTACGCCTCGGGCACGCCCCGGGGGCAAACCAGCGGGGCGTGCGCGGGTACATCAGTGCCCGCGCACGCGCACCAGCATCTTCACCATGGTCTTGTAGCTGCGCTCGCGCGCGTGGCGGGTCGGCGAGGTGCCGTCGCGGTCGGGAAGATTGGCGTCCGCACCAGCGTCGAGCAGCAACTGCACCGTGTCTTCATAGCGCGCGCTGCCATCGCCCATGACGATGGTTTCCAGCAGGGCGGTCCAGCCCTGGCGGTTGACATGGTCGACCGCGACGCCAGCCTTCAGCAACACCTTCACCACTTCGGTATTGCCATGCTCGCAGGCCACGATCAGGGCGGTGCTGTCGTTGATGTCGGTGCTGGTGAGGTCGGCGCCATGCGTGAGCGCCAGCTGTACCATTTCAAGCTGCCCGGTGGCCGCGGCCAGCAGGAAGGGGCTGTTGGATTCGATGTCCTTGCGGTTGACGTCGGCGCCAGCCGCCACCAGCGCCTTCGCCACTTCGGTGTGCCGGCTATAGATCGCCACCAGTAGGGCGCTGCGGCCGCGTTCGTCGGTGGTCTGGGCCGAAGCGCCGGCCGCCAGCAAGCGCTTGACCAGTTCGAGGTCGCCCAGCGTCGCTGCCGCGATCAGGTTGCGGTCGAGCCCGCCCACGCTATCGTGCGCGGTGGTGGCGGAGCCGGCGCCTTGCGCGTGCGATCGCGGCGAGGCCTGGGCCGGGCCGCCGCCGGCGGGGCGCGCCGCCAGGCTCGTTCCGCCGGGGCCGGCCAGCAGCGCGCCGCCCATCAGCAGGCCGGTCAGTCCCAACACTTCAGCAAGCACCAGTCGGCGGGGGCGGGCGGAAGTGCGCGGCATCCTGGTGGCTCCCGGGTCAGGCGGTTTCGCTGACAGCCTGTGCGGCCGTGGCATCCGTATCCTGCAGCCGGCGCCATAACCGGCCAAGGTAGGGATCGTCGACGCCGTTGGTGGCAAGGCCCAGCAGCGTCTGCTGCAGGTATTCGCGCGCCGGCCCGTAGAGGCCGCAGGCGTGACGCAGGCGGGCGACCACGCTGTCGTCGGGCAGGCGTCCGGCATAGGCCTCATGCGAGCGGTTCATCACGAAGGCCAGCGCGCGCTGCGGCGGGCAACCGTTCATCTTTACGTTGAGCCAGCGCGGATGATAGGCGCCGGTGAGCATCTCGCGGCGCCACAGCAGGCGGAACTCCTGCTCGATCATGTGATGGGGGATGCGGAAGACGACGCCCTGGCAAGAACCGCCACGGTCCAGGCCGAGCACCAGGCCGGGGTTGTCCCAGGTGCCGCGATTGATGCGCGAATACAGGTAGAAGCCGCGATGGTATCCATGCACGCTGGCCAGCCGGCGGTCCGTGTGAATCACCATCGGGTTCCAGATCAGCGAGCCGTAGCCGAACACCCAGACATCGCCTGCCAGCCCGGGCGTATCCGGCCGCTGGTCCAGCGTAGCGCGTAGCGAGCGTTCGAAAGCTTCTTCGGGAAGTAGCGAGGAAGCCACCGGCGTGCTGCAAAGTGAATCACGCAGCCGATCCGTTTCGAGATCTTGTCGGGTGATGGCCATGGTGCAAGCATAATCCAAAGCCGCGCGGCAGGCGGCATGGAAACCACATGGCGTGCAGAAATCTCTGCAAGCTCCGGCTGGTTGTATGCGATAGACAACGGTCATGCCGAGATTCGGCAGGTACCCGTGGCCGGCCAATCTGCCAGGACGAGGTGGCGGTACCGGCCGCTATGTCTTTACAATGTGGGATCAACCAGGAGATCAGGCTATGGCGCGCACGCTCACGGTAGTTTTCGGTACCGGCAAGGAATTTGGCTTCACCATTGGCGACGCCGAGCTGGCGGCGGTTACCGAGGACGCTGGCTGGCGCTGGTTCGACCGCGAATATGCCGAACTCGATTGCCAGGCTTCCAGCCCGGTGGGCAAGGTGCTGGTGATCGACAAGATCCTGAGCGTGGCCAAGTTCTCCGGCGAGCAGCGTTTCGCCAGCGATGCCGCCTGGGCCCAGGACTATGCGCGCCATGCCGCGCGCCTGCTGGACCGTGACAAGGTGCGGGTCGACGTGAGCAGCGCGGCGATCAGTTTCTGAACGCACGGGCCGGAACGCAAGAGGGGCGCCCGCGGGCGCCACTCTTGCTTGTGCCATCCGCGCGGGATGGGATGCCGGTGGGCGCCGCCGGTGCGGCGCCAAGGCGATCAGACCGCCAGCAGTTCCACTTCGAACAGCAGCGTGGCGTTCGGCGGAATCACGCCGCCCGCGCCGCGCGCGCCGTAGCCCAGATCGGCCGGGATCACCAGGCGGCGCGTGCCGCCCACCTTCATGCCTTGCACGCCTTCATCCCAGCCGCGGATGACGTGGCCGGCGCCCAGCGGGAACACGAACGGGTCGTTGCGGTCCTTGCTCGAATCGAACTTGCGGCCAGCCTGGCCGTTCTCATAGAGCCAGCCGGTGTAATGCACCGTGACATGCTTGCCTGCCGTGGCTTCGGCGCCTTCGCCGGTGACGGTGTCTTCATATTGCAGGCCGGAGGGAGTGGTATTCATGGATGGCTTCCTTGTGCTGTATCAGCGAGGGTCACGGGTTCGGTGAGGCCGGCGGCATGCCGGCCGCACCGGGCGGATGGGTAATTCTGAACCTGGTAATGCTGGTAACGCTGGTAACGCGAAAACCGCTCGGGAGCCGGGCTTAGCCCTGGGGCTGTTGCAGGACCTCGAGCGTAATGCGGACGTTGTGGTCGTCGTCGCTGACCCAGATCTCGCTGTCCTGGATCGTTACGGACAACCGCATGGCGCGCTGGGCCAGGGCGGCGAGTGCTTCCACCGCCTCGGCCGGCACATTGTAGATGGTCACGTTGCGCAGCTTGCCGGCCTTGCCGGCCATGCCTTTCCACCATTCGCGCGCGCTCGCGCCATTGTAGGTGAACACGGTGACGCGATCGGCGCGCGCGGCGGCGCGCTTCAGGCGCGACTCGTCCGGCTGGCCCAGTTCGATCCAATGCGCGATCTCGCCGGTCAGGGTCTTTTCCCACAGGTCCGGCTCGTCGGGCTCGTCCAGGCCGCGGGTGAAGGTCAACGTCTCGCTGGCTTCGCAGGCAAAGGCCAGCAGCCGCACCATCATGCGCGCATCGTTCTCGGACGGATGCTTCGCGATGGTCAGGGCGTGGCTGCCGTAGTAGGGCCGGTCCATGTCGGAGACGGACAGTTCGGCCTTGTAGATGGTGGATTTAAGTGCCATGAAGGAAGCGGAAGCGGCAAATGCTGCGAGAAGCGAAAGGCCGCATCATACGTGAATCGGACGCGGCGTTCGCAACGACACCGTACCGGGTCCGTGCCATGCCGCCTGGAATGGGCTCAGGCGCCCACGGCGCCCAGCGCGATCGCGCTCAGCCTGGCGGCGAAGCCGGGCTGGTTTTGCCAGGCTTCGCCCAGCAAGTGGCCGGTGCCGGGCAGGTCGATCACTTCCACCCGTTCGGCCAGGCCGGCACGGGCGGCAAGCGTGTCGGCAATGCCCGCGGGGATGACCTTGTCTTCGGCGCCGCGTACCAGGGTCAGGCGGCCGCGGAATTGCGCGATCCGTTTAAAGGCGAGCGAGGCACGCCAGCTGCCGGGCGTGCGCAACACGGCGGTAAAGGCCGGGCCGAAGGGCAGTTCGAAAGCGGCGGGGTCGTAGGCGGCGCCCACCAGTGTCAGCAGCCGGTCGATCCGGTTGCGCGGTTCGGCGGCCAGCCGCACGGCGATTTCGCCGCTCATGCTGATGCCGATCAAGGCGCGGGGACCAGCGCCATCCAGGTGGGCCAGCGCCGCCTCGGCTTCGCGCTGGCGCTTGGCCAGCGAGTTGGGCGTGCGCGCCGAGCTTTCGCCGTGGCCGGAAAAATCGATGGCGATGCTGCCCACGCCTTGGGCGGCGAGCGCTTGCCGCAACGCCAGCCAGCGCGCGCGGTGGCTGGTGCCGGCGCCGTGCAGCAGCAGGCAGTTCGCGCCGTTGCCGGCGTCGATGCGGTCGGCGGCCAGTGTCTCGGGGCCGGTTTCGATGTCAAAGCGCTGGGGCGTGCTCATGGATGGCCTGGCGCGAACATTGGCGCCGTCATGGACGCCGCTCGCTTTAGCGGGACTTTCGGTAATCGCTCAGGTAGTAGCGCAGCAGCGCCGAGGCCAGGTTCAGGCAGAGAAAGGCGGTTGCCACCACCATGGCGTGTCCTGCCGGACTGTCGATCTGCCCCGACAGCGCCAGCCCCGCCAGCCAGCTTCCCACCGGCAGGATCAGCAACGGCACCAGTAGCGCGCGGCGGCCATAGGTGCGCAGCGCCCAGGCCGGAAAGCGGCGCAGGAACGCCATCGGGATGCTGCAGATCAGGCAGGCGCCCGCAGCCGCCAACGACGCCGCCACCACATCCCCAACTTGAATCGTGACCATTGTTTTCGGGTTTCCCGTTCAGGCGGAAACCGGGAAAAATGGCCCCGCCGGAAAAATGCAAACCGCTGATTTTACAGAAGAAACCGGCTCTTCAGGCGTCTCCGGCCCGACATCAGGCGGTGCTGCGAAAACTAACTGTGATGTCGCTGTCACTTGGATGCCGGCGCGGCCGGCATGGCTTCCACCGAAATCGTCAGGACCACGCTATCGCTCACGTCGGGCAGGAAGCGCGTCATGCCAAAGGCGCTGCGCGACAGTACCGCGCGGAAGTCGCCGCCGCAAACGTGGCGCTTGATGCCAAACAGCGAGATGTCGCCACAGCTGAAGCGCTCGGCTTCCAGCCGCAGCGGTTGCGTGACGCCGTGCAGGCTCAGCTCGCCCTCCACGGCCACCAGCCGGCCGCCGTCCTGCACGAAGCGGTTGGCGCGCAGCCGGACCACCGGGAAGTTCTGCGCATCGAGGAACTGGGCCGAGCGCAGGATGCCGTCCAGCGTGCGGTTGCCGGAATCGACGGAGTCGGCGTCGACCGTAAAATCGACAGCGCCGCTGCCGCTGGTTTCGTCATAGCTGATGCGGCCATCGATCTTGCCGAAGCGCCCGCGTACCGAGGTTCGCTCGAAATGGCTGGCGGCGAAGTACACCGCGGTATGGGTCGGGTCCACCGCGTAGCTGGCCGGCTCGGCCCGCGCCGTGCCGGGCAGGGCCGGCGCCAGCAGGCAGAGCGTGCGAAGGACGGCAGTCAGGTAGCGCATGATTGCTCTCCCCGGTGTTTTCAGTGCACGAACACCGGCAGCAGGAAGATGCCAATCACGGACAGGAAGCCGATGGTCCAGCACAGCGTGCGCAAGGTGGCGCGATCGGCCAGGTAGCACACCGTGTACAGGATACGCGCGGCGATAAAGACCAGCGCGAGCTCGTCGATGCGCGCGGCTGGCGCCTGCAGGTGGGTGGCGCACAGCACCGCGGCGGCGAATAAGGGGAAGGCTTCGAAATGGTTGCGATGCGCCATGTCGGCGCGCCGGGCGCGTCCGGCCTGTTTTTCCAGCCAGCCGCGCGGATCGTGGTTGTCGTAGGCGTTTCCGCTCGCCTTGGCGATGCCAACCGTCATCACGGGCAGGATGCCTGCCACCAGCACACACCAGAATGCGATCGGCATTGTCATTTCCTTTGCTTGGAGGCACGCGCCCGATGGCCGGCTGGCCGGCCGCCGGGCATGCCGGCGGCCGGGGCGGTCAGGCCGCCACTACCCGGATCTTCACGCCAGCCACGCTGACCACCTGGCCGGCGCGGATCTTGGCGGTCTTGCGCGATTCCACCGCGCCGTCGACCGACACTTCGCCGGCCGCCACCAGCGCCTTGCCGGCGCCGCCGCTGTTGCACACGCCGGCCACCTTGAGCAGGTCGTTCAGGGCGATATGCTCGCCCTCGAGCGGGAAGGTTACGGTTTGCATGGGTTTACTTCCCCCAGCTGTCGCGCAGGCCGACGATGCGGTTGAAGACCGGCTTGCCCGGCGTCGAATCGACCCGGTCGGCCACGAAGTAGCCCTGGCGCTCGAACTGGAAGCGGTCTTCCGCGGCGGCTTGCTGCAGGCCGGGTTCCAGGTAGGCGGTGACGATCTTCTTGGATTCCGGGTTCAGCGCGTCGAGGAAGTTCTTGCCGCCGGCATCCGGGTTGGGGTCGTTGAAGAGACGGTCATACAGCCGCACCTCGGTTTCATAGGCATGCGCCACGCTGACCCAGTGGATATTGCCCTTGACCTTGACGCTGTCCGCGCCCGGCGTGCCGCTCTTGGTCTCGGGCAGGTAGTTGGCGTGCACGGCGATCACCTTGCCGTCGGCGTCGCGGTCCACGCCCGTGCATTCGATCACATAGCCGTAGCGCAGGCGCACCTTGCTGCCGGGGGTGCCGTCCTTGGGCGCGAACAGGCGGAAGTAGCCCTTGGGCGGCGCTTCGCTGAAATCGTCGCGCTCGATCCACAGTTCGCGCGACAGCGGGAACACGCGCAGGCCCAGCTCCGGCTTCTTGGGATGCACGGGCGCCGAGCAGTCTTCGCTCTGGCCTTCGGGGTAGTTGTCGATGATCAGCTTGAGCGGGTCCAGCACCGCCGCGCCACGCGCCGCGCGCGCATCGAGGTCGTCGCGCACGGCGCCTTCCAGCGTGCTCATGTCGATCCAGCTATCGGACTTGGCCACGCCGATGCGATCGCAGAACAACTGGATCGATTCCGGCGTAAAGCCGCGCCGGCGCACGCCCACGATGGTGGGCATGCGCGGATCGTCCCAGCCGTCCACGCGGTTTTCAACGACCAGTTGCAGCAGCTTGCGCTTGCTGGTGATGGCGTAGGTCAGGTTCAGGCGGGCGAATTCGTACTGGTGCGGCAGCGGCTCGCTGAACACGCCGCATTCGCGCAGCTGGGCCAGCACCCAGTCGTACAGCGGGCGGTTGTTCTCGAACTCCAGCGTGCACAGCGAGTGCGTGATGTTCTCCAGCGCGTCCGAGATGCAGTGCGTGAAGTCGTACATCGGGTAGATGCACCACTTGTCGCCCGTACGGTGGTGATGCGCGTGGCGGATCCGGTAGATCACCGGGTCGCGCATCACGATATTGGGCGCGTTCATGTCGATCTTGGCGCGCAGCACGTGCTCGCCGTCGGCGTACTTGTCGTCGCGCATGTCGCGGAACAGCCGCAGGTTTTCCTCGACGCTGCGGTCGCGGAACGGCGAGGGCGTGCCCGGGCGGGAGAAGTCGCCGCGGTTGGCGGCAATCTGCTCGGCGCTCTGGCTGTCCACGTAGGCCACGCCGCGCTCGATCAGCTTTTCGGCGAAGGCGTAGAGCTGGTCGAAGTAGTCGCTGGCGTAATACAGGTGGGGCTGCTGGCTGCCGTCCCTGGCGGTGCTGTCCCAGCTGAAACCGAGCCAGTGCACCGCGTCGATGATGGAGTCGACGTATTCGGTATCTTCCTTGACCGGGTTGGTGTCGTCGAAGCGCAGGTGGCAGCGGCCACCGTAGTCGCGCGCCATGCCGAAGTTCACGCAGATGCTCTTGGCGTGGCCGATATGCAGGTAGCCGTTGGGCTCCGGCGGGAAGCGGGTGATGACGGGGGGCAACGGCTCGCCCTGGGCATCCTGGCGGCCGGCGTAGGTGCCGGCGGTGAGGTCCTGGTCGATGATGCTGCGCAGGAAATTGGATGCGGCGGGCGTGTTGTCGTTGGCTTTGGGGTCGTTGCTCATGGTGGCGCCGGTGGGCGGTTAAGTCAGGGGCGGGGCGGCGGCCGGCGTCTGGCGCGCAGCCCGCCGCGCTGCTCGATTGCATGGCGGAATGCCGGGTCGGGTGATTTTACCGTGCCGGCGGCCAGAGTCGTGCAAACTCCGCGCGGCAGCGCAAAAACAGCCGCCGCGGCCTAGGATGGAGGGAGCGCATCCGCCCCCTGGAGCATTGCCGCCATGCCGAATCCAACCCCGACTCCAACCCTTGCCCCTGCCTCCCGCCCGACCCCGGCCGAAGCCGTGGCCGGACTCTGGCACGCCGCCGGGATGCCCGCCGCAGCCCTGGGCCGGCTGCAACTCACCGGCACCGACCCGGTGCTGCCGTCGTCCTTTGCCGTGGGCACCGCCGCCCAGGCCAGCCTGGGCGCCGCGGCGCTCGCCGCCGCCACGCTGTGGCAACAGCGCAGCGGACGCTGGCAGGATGTTGCCATCGACATGCGCCACGCCCTGGCCGAATTCCGCAGCGAGCGCTACCTGCGCGTGGAGGGCGGCCCGGCGGCGGAGATGTGGAACAAGATCGCCGGCGCCTACCGCTGCGGCGACGGGCGCTGGGTGCGCCTGCATACCAACTTCCCGCATCACCGCGACGGCGTGCTGCGCATCCTGGGCTGCGCCCATGAGCGGGCCGCCGTGGAAGCCGCCCTGCAACGGTGGGAGGCCGAGGCCTTCGAGGCTGCCGCTTCCGAAGCCGGCCTGGTGGTGGCCGCCATGCGCAGCTTCGAGGAGTGGGACCAGCATCCGCAGGCGCAGGCGCTGCGCGGCCTGCCGCCGTTTACCCTGGAGCGGATCGGCGAGGCGCTCCCGGAGCCGCTGCCGGCGCTGCCCGCTGCCGGCGCGCGCCCGCTGTCGGGTGTCCGCGCGCTCGATTTCACGCGCATCATCGCCGGCCCGGTGGCCGGGCGTACCCTGGCCGCGCATGGCGCGGACGTACTGCTGGTCACCTCCGCCCACCTGCCTGCCATCGAACCGCTGGTGATCGACACCGGGCGCGGCAAGCGCGCCTGCCAGCTAGACCTGCGCGATGCCGACGACAAGCGTGCCTTGCACAAACTGTTGCACGGCGCCGATGTGCTGGTCCAGGGCTACCGGCCGCATGGCCTCGCCGAACTGGGCGTGGGGCCGGAGGCGGCAGCCCGGGCGCGGCCGGGCATTGTCTATGTGACGTTGAGCGCCTACGGGCACGTCGGGCCGTGGGCCGGCAAGCGCGGCTTTGATTCCCTGGTGCAGACCGCCACCGGCTTCAACCATGCGGAAGCGCAGGCAGCCGGCAGCGACGAACCGCGTCCGCTGCCGGCCCAGGTGCTGGATCATGCCGCCGGCTACCTGATGGCGCTCGGCGCCATGGCTGCGCTGCACCGGCGCGCCGTCGAGGGCGGCAGCTGGCATGTGCGGGTATCGCTGGCGCAGGTTGGCCAGTGGCTGCGTGGCCTGGGGCGGGTGGAAGGGGGATTGCAGGTGCCGGACCAGCGGCTTGAGGATGTGGCCGACCTGATGGTGACATTGCCGTCGGGCTTCGGCGAACTGAGCGTGGTGTCGCATGCGGGCCGCCTGTCGGAGACCCCCGCGTACTGGGCGCTGCCTTCAGTGCCGCTGGGCACGCATGCGCCGGAGTGGCTGGGGGGGGGGGGGGGGGGGGGGGG